>CAZVUT010000003.1:65289-66373 GCA_964630155.1 uncultured Synergistaceae bacterium | reverse complement strand
CTCCCCGGAACAGTCGCGCCGCCTCCAGGAATGTCCGGCGGCAGTGCAAGCCGTTTTCGCGCGCCGCGCCGGTTTTGGGATCGGCATAGTATTCCGCCGCCCGATAGTAACTTGCCGCCCGTAGAAAGGCGTCGCGCGCGCTGATCGCGTGTCCGCGCGCCAGGCGTTCCTTTCCGTCGCGTTCGACGCGCTCCGCGAGGTCCGCGAATGCCGGCGTCCAGCCTGAGGGATCTCCGTCGGCGATCGCATCGCGCGCGATCAGGATTTCTCCGAGCGCGCCGCCCCCGCAGGCGTCCGCTCCGATGGACCGGATGATCTGAAAATCCATTTCGGCGTCCCGGAATCCCCGGAGCCGGACGGATCCCCGCGCGGCTTCCGCGCGCCGGCCGGCCGCCGCGTCGTCTGATGTCACGGCCGGCGCGGCGGAGGGAAGCGATGCCCCAAGCGCCATTCCCGCCGCGAAGAACGCAATCAGGCGATACATGGAAACAGACATTTTCACCGCCTCCCATCCCGATAAAGATATTTTGGGAAACAATAGCACGTTGACGGAATGTGCGGAAGAGTGTGCTCGAATGAAAAAAGCTCCCTCCCCGCAATCGGGAGGGAGCCGGAACGACTCGGCCGCGGTCTTGCGGGCGAGCGCTATTTCTTCGTCTGCGCGGGAACGAGCGTGGTGTCGTCGATCGTGAATCGCGCCACCGCGTTCCGGAGTTCGCCGCTGAGGCGCACGAGTTCCTCCGAGGCGTGCGCGATCGTCTCGGTGGCCTTCTCCTGTTCCTTCGTGGCGGCGTCGATTGCGGAAAGCTGTTCGGCGATGTCCCCGCTGCTGCGCGTCACGGCGTCCATCCCCGCGGTCATCTCTTCGGACGAGGCGGCCTGTTCCTCCATGGTCGCCGCGATGGCCTGAACGTTGTCCGTAATCGTCGCGACGCGGACGACGACGTCGCCGATGATCCCCTCCGTCTCGCGGATCTTGCCGATGACGAGGCGCATCTTTCCGTCGGCTTCCGACGTATCGCGCACCGCGTTTTCGGTGCGACCGGAGATGTTCGCAATGATGGAGCTGACTTCGCGCGCCGCC
>CAZVUT010000003.1:0-65189 GCA_964630155.1 uncultured Synergistaceae bacterium | reverse complement strand
GTTTTCGGTGCGACCGGAGATGTTCGCAATGATGGAGCTGACTTCGCGCGCCGCCTCGATGGCGGCGTTCAGCGCGAGAAGGTTTGTCTGGTCCGCGATGGACGTTATCGTGTTGACGAATCCGGTGATTCCGCCGACAGAGTCCGCAAGCTCGCGGATCGCCGCGCCGACCTTTTCGCTCGATGCCGCCATCGCGTCGATCAGCGTCCGTGTATCCCGGATCGCCTGTCCGCCCCGTTCGGATGCGACGGCGATCTCCGCTGCGCGTTCGCCCGCTTCGGCGGCCGCCTTCGCTCCGGTCGTCGCGGCGGCTGAAACTTCCTGTATTCCCGCATTGGCCGATTCAACGGCCGACGCGGCGTCCGCCGATCGCTTGCTCGCCCGGTCGGCGAGCGCCAGGACCTCTTCGGCGGATGCGGTGGTTTCCTCGGAGACGGCGCTGAGTTCTTCCGCCTTTGAAAGCACGCGGTTCGCTCCGGAGAGGATTTCCCCGACGGAGCCCTTCATGGCGGAAATCAGCGCGTTGAGCGAATCGGCCGCCCCGCGTATCTCCTCGATGGAGGTCGCGACGTCGATGCGTCGGCGCAGATCTCCCGTTTCAGCGACTTCCGCGGCGGCCTTCGCCGTCGCCCGGAGCGGCGCGGAGACGCTTCGCGCGAAGACGAGCGCGGCGATGACGGCGATGACCAGAATGAGCCCCGAAGCGATCAGGATCATGGTTCTGAGGGAATCCACCGGAGCGGTGATCTCGTTCCGGCTCACGGCGATGAGCGTGATGAACCCGTTTTTCATGTGCGCCGAGTGGAGGGTCTTGCGCTCGCCCTTCAGCACGTAGTCCGATCTGCCGACCGCGTTTTTCAGAAGCGGTTCGGCGAAGGGGGCGAGCGCGCCGTCGGCGACGCCCCGGAAATCGGGGCCGTCGAACGGGAACGCAGGGTGATACAGGAATTTGAGATTCCTGTTCAGGAGCACAGCGTATCCGGTGTCGTAAAGGCGGATGTCCCGCAGGGTCTTTCGCACGAAGGCGTAGTCGAAGTTGATGCCGATGATCGCGATGGTTTTCCCGCCGGCCAGGACGGGCATGCCGTAGCCGATGAGTTCCGATCCGTCCCGGAGGAACGGGTCGCCCCAGGTCTGGCCTCCGTCGTAGGGCTTCCAGAAAAAGGACGTCTGCGGGTTCTTCCGGTCGAAGAGTTCGGCGGGAGTCTCCTTCGGCTTCTGGGAGAGCGCGAACGCGTCCGTCTCCTTCGCGCGGGAGAGCGAGATCGCAAACACCTTGTCGTCGAAGAGTTCCGGATTGAAATAGATGAACATGTCCCGGACATCCGGAACCTGTTCGCCGAGCTTTTCGATGAGCGTCTTGTTGTCGTGGACGAAGACGGACAGGTAGATTTTCATGTTGTCCTTCGCGTGGTCGTACTCGAACTTCCCTTCGAGGAAGGCTTTTAGGGCGAGCAGCGTTCCGTCGAAACGGTCGAAGGTGTCGTTGAGCTGGTTCGCGACGCGGAGGACGGCTTCACGGCCGTACATGTCCGATGCGGCTTCCAGGCTGTCGGCGCTTCGTGCGAGTGCGAAATACGAAACCGTTCCGATGGCGGCGGCGAGAAGGACGGCGACCATTACGGCGATGCGGGAACCGAGGCGGTTGAAATTCACGTGTATCGACTCCTTGCGGTAGAGAATGCGAGCGCGACGCTCGTGTGATCCATAAATGGATCCGGAAGTGAATATGACCGCGCCATTGTAGCAAGGAGGATGCGCGTGTGGGAAGAGAAGCGGGCGAAAGAGAGAAAGACCGTCTATTGCGGCTTCTTTTTGGCGGGTAAAAAGAGGATTGCGTTGTCGTTTCGTCCGGTTTCGTCGCGCTTCGCGGCCTTCGGCAGCGAGAAGGCGAACGTGGCCCCGCCGTCCGGCCGCCCTTCGGCGCTGACGTCGCCGCCGTGCCGCCGGACGATCCGCTTCACGAGCGCGAGTCCGATGCCCGTCCCTTCAAATTCGTCGGCGCCGTGCAGCCGCTGGAAGACGTTGAAGAGCCTGTCGCAGTAGGTCATGTCGAATCCGGCGCCGTTGTCGCGGACGGAGTAGAGAACCATTCCTTTCTCCTCGCGTCCCCAGACCTCGATGAGCGCATGTTCCCGGGGGCGCGTGAACTTGATCGCGTTCGACAGCAGGTTGACGAGAACTTCGCGGATCGTCGCCATATCGCCGTATGCGTCGGGCAAATCCCCGACGCGCAGCTCGACATCGCGCCCCTCCCGGAGCATCGCCGTCTTCTCCCAGACGTCGCGCACGAAGGTCTTCATGTCGAGACGCGACATCGTGAATTCCTTCCGGCTCATTCGCGAGAACGCGAGCAGGTCGCTGATGAGCTGTCCCATCTCGCGCGCGCTGTTCCGGATGATGCCGATGAGCCGGCGTCCCTCGTCGTCGAGCCTGTCCGCGTAGTCTTCTTCCAGAAAGCGCGCGAAGCCGTCGATGGCGCGGAGCGGCGCTTTCAGATCGTGCGAGACGGAATAGGAGAACGCCTCCAGTTCGCTGTTCGCGGTCTCAAGTTCCGCTGTTCGAGAGGCGACGAGCCCCTCCAGGTTGTTCCGGTGCTCCCGAAGTTCCTCTTCGGATCGCTTGTGTTCGGTGATGTCGCGCGCGATGCCGAGAACGCCGATGATCGCCCCGTCCGCGTCGCGCATGGGCGTCTTGATCGTCTCGAACAACCCGCGATAGCCGCCGTCCGCGAAGGTCAGCCATTCCTCGTTGACTGTCGGGCCGCCCGCTTCCATTGCGCGCCTGTCGTGTGCGCGAAAAAAGTCGGCGAGATCCTTTTCGACGAAGTCGTAGTCGGTCTTGCCGACGATTTCCGCCTCCGTCGCGCCGAAAAAGCGCCCGAACATGGAGTTGCAGCTCAGATAGACGCCATCCGGAGTCTTCAGCCAGATCAGATCGGGGATGTTTTCGACGAGCGTATGCAGCCTCGCCTCGGAGATTCGCAACGCGTCCACGGCGCGCCGGCGCTCCGTGATGTCCGTCGAGAACCCCTCGATGCCGAACGATCCGTCGGAATATCGCCCCGTGACGCGCGCGTTCATGCTGATCCAGATGCGCCGGCCGTCGGCCGTATGCGCCTCGTATTCGAAATCCCGCACGGCGCCGTGTTCTCGAAGCATCCCGATGAATTCGTCCCTGCGTTCGGGGCGGACATAGAGGGCATTGCGGAGATCGAAGTAGTGATGCACGGCTTCCTGCGGCGAAGCGCATCCGAGCATCCGTGCGAGGGCCGGGTTGACGCCGAGCGCCCTGCCGTCGGACAGCGTCGAGAAAATCCCGATGGGGGCCTGTTCAAAGAGTTCCCGGTAGCGGCGTTCGCTCGTTTCGAGCGCCGCGTCGGTTCGCCTCTGGATCGTCACGTCCGAGATGAAGCCCTCGAGAAACAGGAGTCGTCCGTCGGTCGAGAAAATGCCGGAGCCGTGCTCCCGGACGTTCCTTTCGACTCCGTCGCGCGTCCGGATGCGGTATTCGACATCGAACGGCCTTCGCGCGGCGATCGCCTCCCGGATCGACGAACGGACCCGGTCCCGGTCGGACTCATCAATCAGCGATGCATAGGAAAGCCGCTGCGAGACGAAATCGTCGCTTTTGTATCCCGTGAGCCCGAGCGCGCCGTCGTTCATGTAAAGCATGCTCCAGTCCCCGTCGTCGCGGCAGTGGTAGATCATGCCCGGGTAGTTGCGCGCCAGAATGTCGAGGGCGCGCTCCCGCTCCTTCATGACGCTCGTGGTTTCGGGGTTCACGGATTGGTTCGAGAGGATGCCGGATTCATCGGTCACTCGGAAAGTCGCCTCCGCTCGTCGTCCCGGATGGTCGTACGCCCGCTGGAATGCCGTTTACGAAAGAAAACGTTCTACTATTCATCATACAGTATCGGGAAGAAGGGGAAAAGCGGATCATGTTGCGTAGGATAAAGTCGCGCGATGGCGATTTTTTTGTTGACAAAATGTATGCTTTTGTGCTTTTATAGGCATATCTTGTTTTCAAACATGGAGGGATCGACGGTGACGGAAACGATCTGTGTCAAGAAAGCAGCGGCGGTTCGCGGGCTCTTCAAACGCATCGAAACGAATATGGATTCCGTCGGGAGGGACATGCCGCAGGCGTTTACGGATGTATACGAATGGATGATCCGGAACCGGGTCCCGTTTGCGCCCGAAATGGGGTGCATCGCCTTCTACCCGGACATGGAGTTCACGCCCGAGCGCTTCGCCGCTGAGGTCGGTTTCCCCGTGAACGGGGCTGTGCCGGCGTCGGCGGACATCCGGGAACTCACGCTGCCGGAGGCCACGGTCGCGTCGGTGCTTCACGTCGGCCCCTACCGGGAACTGGGCGCAACGTACGAAGCGCTGATGTCCTGGCTCGCGGCCGAAAAGAAGACGATCGCCGGTCCGTTCCGGGAGTTCTACCTCAACGACCCTGCCGTCGTCCCGGAGTCGGAACTGAAGACCGAGATCCAGGTTCCGGTCCTGTAGCGGCGTAGCGGCGGGAGAGACGCGCTCGCCCGCCGCGTTTCACGGCTTGCTGCATGGTCGGTATGGCTGTTCCTGCGTGGAGATACCTTATTGAAGTCCGCCGCAGGAATTGCGTAGCGCGCATGCCCGACGGACCGAACGCTCTCTCAGGACAGCCTTTTTTGCCGCGCCTGTGGCTGCCGCAATGAGATTCTCATAACCTCCGCCCCCGAATCAAACGCACGTTCCGGAGGATACGTCCCTTCCCGAAGCCGGGACGCGCTACATTTCGCGTTCCCGTTCGCAACCGCATTTTCCTCCGGCATTGCACATTCCATTCGATTCTTTTCCCGCGCAATTCTTGACATTGCTCGGCTCTGGTGCTACCCTTTTTGCAGGAAATCCTTCACGCAGTCATTGTATACGAAAAATATCCTTCACAATTCTGTTTCATTCATGCAGAAGGAGGCGTATTTCGTGCTGCGAACGCTGATACAGTCCAAACGGTCCCAGATGTCCGACCGGCAGGGACGCATCGCCGACCTGATCCTGCATTCTCCGCGCGAGGCGGCCTTCATGACGGCGACGGAGCTGGCCTCCGCCGCGGGCGTCTCGGAGGCCACCGTCATCCGTTTCGCCTATTTTCTGGGGTTTTCGGGGTATCATGCGCTGCGCGACGCGGTGAAGGATATGCTCATGGATCACTTCTCAACGCTGGAGCGGCTCCAGACATCCGCTCCCGGAGATGGAAAGGCGCAGGCGGCGGATGCGGTGCGGACCGACCTGGCCACGCTCTCTTCCTATCAGGGAACGCTCATCCCCGAGGCCGTCGACGAACTGGGGACGGCTCTCGCCGGAGCGCCTGCCGTGTACATCGCCGGATATCGCAGCTCCTATTCCCTCGCGTACTACCTTTCCTTTTACCTCTCCTGGCTCCTCCCGAACGTATCGCTCATCGGCGAGGACGTCCCCTACGAAATGCTCGTCAACGCGCCGGCGGGCAGTGTCGTCGTCGGAATCAGCTTTCCGCGGTATTCCCGCTGGACCGTTGACGTTCTGACCTTTGCGCGAAACTCCGGCCTGACGGTTGCGGCCGTGACGGACTCACCGGATAGCCCTCTTGCGCGTCAGGCGCGGCATCTCATGACGGTGGCCTATCAGCCCGTCTCGTTCGTGGACTCGCTGACGACGCCTCTGTGTGCGCTGAACGGGCTGATCCTGTCTGTCGCGAACCATCTCGATGGCGTCCGAGAGCGGCTGGAACGACTGGAACACATCTGGACAGACCAGGGCGTATACGCCACGGGAACGGGGCGCCCGGACATTCAGATACAGGGGAGGTGAGAGCGAAAGGCGAGTGCGAAGGCCCGGATCGAAGTGCGGCACGAGGGAAAGGAGGAATCACAGCGATCATGACGGAATGGGGACATCTGATCCCGAGGAATTATGGAAGCGCGCTCAAGACCGCCGTTCGCGGCAAGGGGATCTACATTTACGACGAAGAGGGAAAAGAGTACATCGACGGGTGTTGCGGCGCCCTGCTCTCAAGCATAGGGCACGGGGTCCGCGAGATCCGCGAGGCGATGATCGCCCAGCTTGAGGCGATCGAATTCGCCCACCCCTCCCGGTGGGTGACGAAGGCGTCCGTGGAGGCGGCGGAGCAGGTTGCGTCCATAGCCCCGGAGGGCCTGTCGAACGTGTGGCTCGTCAGCGGCGGCAGCGAGGCGATCGAGTCGGCGATGAAGCTCAGCCGCCAGTATTTCGTGGAGCGCGACGGCGCGGGAAGCGCAAAATCCGTGTTCATCGCCCGCTGGAATTCGTATCACGGGAGCACGATCGCAACCATGGCTCTCGCCGGGAGCATGGCGCGCAGGCGGACCTTCTCGCCGATATTCACCGAAAGTCCCAAGATCGAGGCGCACTACTGCTATCGATGCCCTTACGGGAAGACGTATCCGGAATGCGACATCCTGTGCGCGCGAAAGCTCGAAAGCGAGATCCGGCGCATCGGCCCGCAATATGCGGCCGCTTTCGTCGCGGAACCCGTCGTCGGATCCACAGTGGGCGCGCTCAATCCGCCCCCGGAATACTGGCCGATCATCCGGGAGATCTGCAGCAAATACGACGTCCTTCTGATCGCCGACGAGGTCATGACCGGCTTCGGCCGGACCGGCAAGGCGTTCTGCGTCAACCACTGGAACGTGGTTCCCGACATCATCTGTACGGCCAAGGCCATGTCCGGCGGCTACGCTCCCGTCGGCGGAATCATCGTGCGGGACGCGATCGTCGAAACGCTGCGAAAGGGCAGCGGCTCGTTCCAGCACGGACACACCTACAATGCGAACCCCGTCACGGCGGCCGCCGTTGCGGCGACCGTGAAGTACATGAAGGCGCACAATGTTTTCGACAACGCCGCCGTTCAGGGCGAGCGCCTCGGCGCGGCTCTGGAACGCATCGCGTCCGGCAACCCTGTTGTCGGCGAGGTCCGCGGGATGGGAATGATGCGGGGCGTCGAACTCGTCATGGACAAAACGACGAAGGAGCCCTTTCCCGCGTCCTTCAAGGCGGCGGGCCTGGCGACGACGGAGTGCTTCAAACGCGGCCTCGTGATCTATCCGGGAACCGGGCAGATCGACGGATGCGCCGGGGATCAGTTCCTTATGGCGCCTCCGCTTGTCGCGACGGCGCAGGAAATCGATGAGATCGCAAAACGCCTCGGGGAAGGCCTCGCGGCGGCGGCGGAGATTCTCCTCGCGAAGGCGCGGGGATGACGGCGCGGAACAGCTTTGAAAATCTGAAGGGAGGCACGGGTATGAAACGGTTCGGACTGGTGTTGTCACTGCTTGCGGTTCTGGCGCTCGCCGGAGGCGCGTCCGCGCTGGAGTTCGTCACGATCGGGTCGGGCGGCGTCGGCGGGACGTACTATCCGCTCGGCGGCGCGATGGCGGAGATTCTGAACAAGGCCGGCATCGACGTGAAGGCCACGTCGCGCGCGACGGCCGCTTCCAAGGAGAACTGCCGCCTTGTCGCGTCCGGCAAGGCGCATATCGGCATGTCGATGGGTTCGACGCTCTTTCAGGCCGTGAACGGCGTCGAAGCGTTCAAGGAAGACGGCAAGCTGCCCCTTCAGATCCTCATGAACATGTATCCGGCGCCGCAGCATCTCGTGGCCGTCAAGGGATCGGGCATCGAAAAGTTCGAGGACATAAAGGGCAAACGCGTGTCGCTCGGCGCGCCCGGCGGCGGGGACCAGGTCCTGTCGCAGCTTATCCTCAAGGAAGCCGGAATCGATCCGGAAAAGGATATCAAGAAGTACCAGCTCACGCAGCCTGAGGGCGTCATGGCGCTGAGCGACGGCAACATCGACGCGGTGTTCTGGAACTTCGCAATCCCCGGCGCGTCCGTTCTCGAAGTCTCCGCCAAACGGGACATCGTGCTGGTTCCCCTTCCGGAGGATCTCGTCAAGCGCATCGTCGAAAAGAACCCCTTCCTGCTTCCGTTTACGATCAAAAAGGGAACCTACGCGAAAGTCGACAGCGATGTTCTCACCATCGCCGACGCAAACTATCTCGTTGTGAAGGAAGGCATGAACGAAAAACTCGCGTACGATATCGTCAAGACATTCGTCGAGAAGCGCGGCGAACTCATGAACGTGACGAAGCAGGCCGAGCATTTCGCTCCGGAAGAGGCCAGCCTGGGAATTATCCCCTTCACCCCGGGGGCGGTCAAGTATTTCACCGAGAAGGGCGTGACGATGAAGAAGTAGCGCCTTCTTCGGCAGCCGCGCGGCCCGGCGTCCATGCAGCCGGGCCGCTTCAGATCTGTCCATCTGGGGGGAAACGATACGATGACGACGGAACAGGAAGTGATGGGCGCCGCGAGGGATCCCGCGGAACTGCTCGATGAATGCGAGGGCAAGAAGCGCCGTCTCGCGGGGTGGCAGCTTTGGCTCGTCTCGGGGATCGCGCTCGCCGCGTCGCTCTTTCATCTGTACACGGCGGCGTACGGCCTGCTCTCGGCCATGTACCAGCGGAGCATCCACTGGATGCTCATGGGAACGCTGATTTTTCTGCTCTATCCCGGAACGAAGAAACGTTCCCGGCTCAAGATCGACTGGTGGGACTATGTCCTCGCGGGGCTGATGATCCTCGGGTGCATGAACATCATCCTCAACTGGGAAGCCATCTCGATGCGCGAGGGGACTCCCGTCACCTCGGATATCGTTCTCGGCGTCATGATGATCGTCCTGGTCATCGAGTCCGCGAGGCGATCCATGGGGTGGGCGCTTCCGTCCGTGGCGATCATCGCGATGATTTACGCGATGACGGGACCGTACCTCCCCGACATGATCGCGCACGCGGGGTTTTCGCTCGAAGAACTCGGCCCGTTCCAGTACCTCCGCACCGACGGAATCTTCGGCGTTCCGCTCGGGGTGTCGGCCACGTTCATCTTCCTGTTCGTGGTCTTCGGATCGTTTCTGAGCGTATCGGGCGCCGGACAGTTCTTCATCGATCTCGCCATCGCGCTCACGGGACGCAGCGTCGGCGGTCCGGGCAAGGCGGCGGTCGTTTCGAGCTGCCTTATGGGAATGGTGTCGGGCAGTTCGGTCGCGAATGCCGTCACGACCGGAGCGTTCACGATTCCGCTCATGAAGAAGGGCGGCTACACGTCGACCTTCTCGGGCGCCGTTGTCGCGGCGGCGTCGACAGGAGGCCAGGTCATGCCGCCGATCATGGGCGCGGCGGCCTTTATCATGGCGCAGTTCCTCGGGGTGGCGTACTGGGAGATCGTCGTTGCGGCGTTCATCCCGGCGACGCTCTACTTCCTGTCGCTCTTCGCGATGGTGCACTTCCGCGCTGCGCGGCAGGGAATCACCGGTCTGCCGGAGAATATGATCCCGAATGTCCGGCTCGTCCTGAAAAACGGCTGGCACTACATCATCCCGCTGATCACGCTTGTGGGGTTCCTCGCAACGGGATACTCGCCCGTGAAGGCGGTCTTCTGGTCGATCGTCCTTATGGTCGCAGCGACGTGGCTCGGGCGCCCCGAATACCGCATGACGCCGAAGAGCGTCCTTCAGGCCCTGATCGAGGGCGCCATGGGAGCCGTCGAAGTTGCGGCCGCCTGCGCCTGTTCGGGACTCATCATCGGCGTCATCGGCATCACGGGGGTCGGACTTGCATTCTCGTCCTTCGTGATGAGCATGTCGTACGGAATCCTGCCGCTCGCGCTCATTCTCACGATGATCGGATCGATCATCCTCGGAATGGGCGTCCCGACGACCGCGCAGTACATCATCACGTCGACGCTCGCGGCGCCGGCCCTGCATTCGATGGGGGTGCCGCTCATGTCGGCGCATCTGTTCTGCCTGTACTTCGGCGTGCTTGCGGATGTGACGCCGCCAGTGGCGCTCGCCACCTACGCGGCTGCGGGCATCGCCGGATCCGGCGTTCTCGCGACCGGGTTCACGGCGCTGGTTACGGCCGCCGCCGGATTCCTCGTGCCCTATATGTTCGTGTACAACCCGGCGATCCTGTGTCAGGGATCGGTTCTTGCGATCGCCTGGAGCACCGCTGCGGCCGTCATGGGCGTCATCGGCCTGTCGGCGGGAATCCAGGGCTTCTACAGGTCGAGACTGACGCTGATCGAACGCGCGCTGCTGCTGGCCGTGCCGTTCATGCTCATCCACCCGAGCATCGTCACGGACGTTCTCGGCGTCGCGATTCTCGTGGGACTCTACCTTTTCCGTTCCCGGTCCGGCGGCGGAACGCCGACGCCGGAGTCCGGCCGGTAGACCGGGCGCGGAGGTCGAAACACTACCAGTGGAGGTGCGGAAAAAAGTGACAACAAAACTCATCAAGCCGGTCATGTCCGCGGACGAAGCGGTCCGCCACGTGAGCGACGGAATGTCCGTCATGGTCGGCGGCTTCAACTACGGCGGCGTTCCCTACACGCTCGTCGACGCGCTCGTGAAATCCGGCGTGAAGGATCTCCACCTGATCGCCAACGACACGCTCTACGCCAACGACAAGGTCCCGGAAGGAATCGGTCACGGAATGCTCGTCGTGAACGGGCAGGTGCGAAAGGTCACCGCGTCGCATATCGGCCTCAACCGCGAGACGGGACGGCTCTTCAACGAAAAGAAGATGGAACTGGAACTCGTACCCCAGGGCTCGCTCGTGGAACGCATCCGCGCGGGCGGCTTCGGGCTCGGCGGCGTGCTCACGCCGACCGGGGTCGGAACGTGCTACGAGGACGACAAGCAGATCGTCGAAGTCGACGGCAAGCGCTATATCGTCGAAAAGCCGCTTCGCGCAAACGTCGCGCTCATCCGGGCGCACAAGGCGGACCGCTACGGCAACCTGACCTACTTCGGAACGGGGCGGAACTTCAATCCCGCGATGGCGACGGCCGCGGATCTCGTCATCGCCGAAGTCGACGCGATTCTGGAACTCGGGGGCATCGACCCCAACGACGTCGTCACGCCGGGAATCCTCGTGGACATCCTCGTGCTGAAAGGAGACGGATACTATGCTTCCCGTACTTGATGAGGAGATCGTCCGTATCCGGATCGCCAAACGCATCGCGCTCGACCTCGAGGACGGATCCGTGGTCAACCTCGGAATCGGAATACCGACGCTCGTATCGGACTACGTTCCCGAGGGGCGTTCGGTCGTGACGCAGACGGAGAACGGCGTTGTCGGCGCGGGCCCGAAGCCCGAAAAAGACGACTGGCGCTTCATCGGCGCGGGCGGACGGTGCCTGTCGCTGCTTCCCGGGTCGAGCATCGTCGCGAGCGACATGAGCTTCGGGCTGATCCGCGGCGGGCACCTCGACGCGACGGTGCTCGGCGCGCTCGAAGTGGACGAAAAGGGAAACCTCGCGAACTGGTGGATCCCGGGCAAGCTCGTTCCCGGCATGGGAGGCGCGATGGACCTCGTGACGGGCGCGAAGACCGTCTACGTCGCGACGACGCATTGCGACAAGAAGGGGAAATCGAAGCTCGTGAAGACCTGCACCCTGCCCCTGACGGGCGCCGAAGTCACGGACGTCATCGTGACGGAATTCTGTGTCGTCCGGAAGATCGACGGCGTGATGACGCTCTGTGAAATCGCGCCGGAAGTCACGGTCGAGGAACTCGTCGCGCACACGGACATGACGCTGAAGATCGCGGATACGGTCCTGCCCATGGAGGGATGCAAATGACCTGCGCAGCTTCCGGGAAACACCCGGTGATCCTGTCGGCGTGCAGAACGGCCGGCGGAAAGTTCGGAGGGGCGTTCAAGGATCTGAGCGCTCCGGATCTCGGCGCGGTCGCGATCAAAGAGGCCGTGGCCCGCGCGAAGGTCGAACCGTCGGAAGTCGAGGAAGTCATCATGGGAAACGGCTGGCAGGCGGGCGTCGGCGCGAACCCGGCGCGGATCGCGCTCTTCCGGTCCGGCCTGCCGCAGAGCATTCCGGCGTTCACGATCAACAAGCGCTGCGGATCGGGGCTTCGGGCGATCATGCTCGCGTCCGACAGGATTCGCCTCGGCGACGCGGCCTGCATGGTCGCGGGCGGCATGGAATCGGCGACCAACGTGCCCTATCTGCTCCCGGACGCCCGGTGGGGCATGCGGATGGGGGAGAAGAAGGCCGTCGACGGCCTGCACCAGGACGGCTTCATGTGTCCGCTCGCCGGAATGCTCATGGGAGCGACGGCGGAAATTCTCGTGAAGGAATACGGCATCACGCGCGAGGAACAGGACGCCTACGCGCTCGACAGCCACAGGAAGGCCGTCGCGGCGATGGAATCGGGCGCGTTCGACGACGAGATCGTCACGGTCGTCCTCAAGGATCGCAAGAAGGGCGATATCCCCGTCCGCGAGGACGAGATCCCGCGAAAGGATACCACCATCGAGGCGCTGGCCAAACTGCCGCCGGTGTTCTTCAAGGACGGCACGATAACGGCCGGAAGCAGTTCGGCGCTCTGCGACGCGGGTAGCGCAGTCGTCGTGGCCGATCCCGACTGGGCGGCGTCGAAGGGACTTGCGCCGATGGCCGAAATCCTGGGGTATGCGTCCGCGGCGCTCGCGGCGGACCACATGGGCCTCGGGCCGACGCTCGCGATGCCCAAGGCGCTCGCGAAGGCGGGAATGACGCTCGCGGACATGGACGTCATCGAGATCAACGAGGCGTTCGCCGCGCAGATCATTGCGTGTCATCGGGCGCTGCCGTTCGACATGGAGAAACTCAACCTGTGCGGCGGCGCGATCGCGCTCGGACACCCGATCGGCGCGACGGGCTCGAAGATCCTCGCGACGCTCCTCAACATCCTGAAACAGAAGGACAAGGAACTCGGCATCGTCTCCGCCTGCATCGGCGGCGGCCAGGGCGTCGCGATGGTCGTGAGGCGGCTTTCGTAGGAAACGGCTGAGTCCCTCTCCGGGCGCCCCGTCTCTCGAACGGGCGCGTCGAAGAATGCGAAAGGGGCGCCCGAAACGGGCGCCCCTTCTTCGTTGCGGGATCAGAGAGGGGCTTTAAGCCCCGCAGCACCCTTCCTTTTCGCGGCCGAAGCTGCTGACGACGAGGTGTCCGAGCGTCTTGAGCCCCCAGGACTGCATCTGACGCGCGACCTTCACGAGCGACGCGGCGTCCATTCCCGTTTCGACGCCGATGCCGTTCAGGAAGAAGACGAGATCTTCCGTCGCCGCGTTTCCGGCGGCTCCGGGCGCGAACGGACAGCCGCCGAGCCCGCCGATTGCCGCGTCGAAGCGGCTGTAGCCCAGGTCGAGCGCCGCCTTGACGTTCAGGAGCGCCATGCCGAACGTGTCGTGAATGTGCAGGTAAATCGGGTAGTCGCCGAATCGAGACCGGATGGCCGCGAGCGTTTCGGCGAAGTGCAGCGGATTGCACGTGCCGATCGTCTCGGCGAGGCAGATGCCGTTCGCGCCCATATCGAGCGCCCGGCCCATGAGATCCGCGACGCGCGCGGGGTCGGTGCGTCCCTCGAAGGGGCACATGAACGACGTTGCGATCGATACGGACAGCTCCGCCTTCCCCTTCGCGAGCGCGATCACGTCGGCGAGGCCCGCGAGGGATTCGTCGACGCTCCGGTTCAGGTTCGCCCTGTTGTGGGACTCGCTCGCCGAGAAGACGTAGTTGAGGCAGTCCGCCCCGCCCGCGAGCGCCCGTTCGGCTCCCTTGACGTTGGGAACGAGCGCGACGAGCCGGACCGCTCCGCCGTGGCGCGCCTTCACCGCAGAAAGGACTTCGGCCGAATCGGCAAGCTGCGGAATCGCCTTCGGGCTGACGAAAGACGTGACCTCCATTTCACGGATTCCGGCCGCGATCATCGCTTCGATGAACTCCAGCTTCTTCTCCGTCGGGATGAACTCCTTCACGCTCTGAAAGCCGTCGCGGGGGCAGACCTCGCGGATGTGCGCGCGCTTCGGCAGTCCGTCGAAACGCATCTACAGCACCCCTTCCGCCCTGAGTTCGGCGACCTTTTCCGGAGAAAAGCCGAGCATCTCCCCGTAGACGTTCTCGTTGTCCTGCCCGAGCGCGGGCGACGGCGTCCGGATGTCCGTGCAGGTTTCGCTCAGCTTGAGGTGCGACCCCGTGAGCGTGATCTTTCCGGCGACGGGGTGTTCGGTTTCGACGAACATCTTCCGGTCGCCGGCGATATGGGGGTCCTTCACGACCTGGTCGATCGAGTAGATCGGCGCGCAGGGGACGCCCGCGCCGTCGACCATGTCGAAGATCTCCTGAACGGTGTACTTCGCGGTCCATTCCTCGATGATCTTCCGGAGTTCCTCATGGTGGGCGACGCGATCCGGGACGGTCCTGAATTCGGGCTTCTCCGCGAGTTCGGGCATTCCCATGACCTTCGTGAGGTCCTGCCAGAGCTTGTCGTTTCCCGCTCCGATCACGAGGCTTCCGTCGGAGGCCCTGAAGGAGTCGTAGGGATATGTGGATTCGTAGCGGTTGCCGATGCGCTGGGGGATGCGTCCCTGGACGAGGTAGATCATGTTGATGATCTCGAGACTCGCGACGACGGAATCGACGAGGGCGATATCGACCTTCTGTCCCTCTCCCGTCACCGTGCGCGCGTTCAATGCCGCGAGAACGCCGACGCCCGCCGAAAGCCCGGCGAGAATGTCGCCCATCGCGGTTCCGGTGCGCGTCGCCTCGCCGCCGGGCCAGCCGGTGGTGCTCATGAGTCCGCCCATCGCCTGCGCGATGATGTCGTAGCCCGGCTTCTGGCTGTACCGTCCGGTGTGACCGAACCCGGAGATGCACCCGTAGACGATCTTCGGGTTGATTTTTTTCAGGTCTTCGTATCCGAGTCCGAGCTTTTCCATCGTTCCGGGCCGGAAATTTTCGAGGACGACGTCGGCCTTCTTCACCATCTCCAGGAACATCGCCTTCCCCTTCGGGTTCTTGAGGTTCAGCGTGACGCCCTTCTTGTTCCTGTTCAGGTTCATGTAGTACGCGCTCTCGCCGTTCTGGAAGGGCCCCATCTTTCGTTCGTCGGCTCCTTCTTTCGGGTTTTCGATCTTGATGACGTTCGCCCCCATGTCCGCAAACATCATGGAGCAGAAGGGCCCCGCCAAAACCCTGGTCAGATCCAGCACCGTAACGTTCGACAACGCCGCCTTTGAAAACATCGACACGACCTTCTTTCTCTCGGATTTTGCCGAAAAAAAACACCTGTTCCCCGGGAAGTCCGACGCATGGAATAAAACCGCCGGACACGCAACGACCACATGACATGTACAGGATACTCCATAATCATCCTGTCGACAATATTCTGTCGCCGATGTTCTTAAAAATATATGCAGATTCGCGGAAAACCTGCGGAATCGACGTTGCGCAAGGGCGCCTGCGCATGGCAGGGCGCGCAGTGCTTCTGACCGGGCGGAAGAGGGAGCTGTTCATCGGGAAGTACGTCCGAAAGGGGAAAAAATCGGCGCATTGCGTCGGGGACCGGAAAAAAGAACGAGCCGTCCCTGTCCGAAAAGAGACAGGCGACGGCTCGTCCGATGTTCTTCAGAGGGGAAAAACGCCTCGCCCCGTCTGTTTTGTCAGGAACCGGAGGGACATGCCATTCCCTCCGGTTCCGGGTTTTCTCTTGTGCGGAAGAACGTCCGGGAAAGACTACTTTATGATCTTGAACGACTTCACGAGAGCTTCGAGATCCTTTGCGTTGCCATCGACCGCGGCCTTCTCGCCGATTGATGTGACGAAACCGATGTTGCTTCCGCCCGCATTCAGGAAGCTGACATTCACGAAAACATCCGCGCCGTCCGACTTGCCCTTGCCTTCCATTTCCACGACCTGAATTCCGTTGATCTGCGTCTCGGACTCATCGCCCATCTCGACATCGGTCATGACCTGTCCGATGATCTTGTCAACCGCTTCGAGCGCGGTCTCGATGCCGTTCTTGCCGTCGACTTCGCCGAAGAAGATGATCATATCTCCCTTGGGGGACGTGAAAGAGGTGCCGATGTTGGAATCGCCCTGTTTCCAGGTGTCGGGAAGATCGAACTGGACGTTCGTCTTTTCAAGGGCGTACGTACCGGCGAAAGCGGCGACGGAAGAGAGGACGGCAAGAGCGATCGCAGCGACAACGACAAAAGCCTTTTTCATAACAGGTGAAACCTCCTCATAGTGTTGTTCTGTATTTTTTGAATATATAAAAGACATTTATAGTATCTCTTGAATGCGTCGCGACGCGCACTGCCTCCTTTCTTTTCCAATAGCCGTGCAATTCTTCCCAAAACAGAATATGCGCACTTTAGGAGCAGTCTATATCTGTTCATTCACGGGGACACATATTGACATGCGTCCCTGACTATGTCAAGTAAAAGTAGTGTAAAATTTTTATAAAGAGCACATACAACCGGAGAGAATGCTTCGTCGGTTATCCGAACGCACCTGTCTTGCGTTTTTGCTCGCGGCGTTTTTTGGTACACTCTTTCAGAAGCGGCGCGCCGTTTTTCTTTTTCAAGTCCATCTTCCGGAGACGACGATTGTGCGGCGCGCAGACGAAAAAGGGGGAGTCGCAATGATCAGCACTGAGGGGACTCTTGCATTTCGCGGGTATTCGATCTGGTATCGCATCGTCGGAGAGACGGACCTGCCGGGGAAGCGTCCTCTCCTGTGCCTGCACGGCGGTCCGGGCGCCCCGCACGATTACCTCGAACCGCTGGAGGCGATGGCGTCCGGCGGACGCCGCGTGATTTTCTACGACCAGCTCGGGTGCGGAAACTCCGACCATCCGAAGGATCCCGCCCTCTGGACCGTTCCTCTTTTTGTCGAAGAACTCGGCGTCGTCCGCACCGCGCTCGGCCTCGACCGCGTCCATATCCTGGGACAGTCGTGGGGCGGGATGCTCGGCATGGAGTACGCGCTGACGCGGCCCGAAGGGCTGGAAAGCCTGATTGTCGCGGACTCTCCGGCGAGCATGATCCAGTGGGTCGCCGAGGCGAACCGGCTGCGCTCCGAACTGCCGCCGGACGTTCAGGAGGCGCTGCTGCGCCACGAGGCCGCGGGGACGACCGATGACCCGGAGTATCAGGGGGCGATTCAGGTCTACTACGACCGCCATCTGTGCAGGCTGGCCCCGCTGCCCGATTGCGTCGTCAGGACGTTCGAGAAGCTCTCGCGCGATCCGGAAGTCTACGCCGTCATGAACGGCCCGAGCGAATTTCATGTGACCGGCGTGATCCGTGACTGGGATATCACCTCCAGGCTCGGCGAAATACGGGTTCCGACGCTCATTCTCTCCGGCCGGTACGACGAAGCCACGCCCGCAATCGCAGAGACGGTCCATCGCGGGATCCCCGGATCGGAATGGGTGTTGTTCGAACACAGCGCGCACATGCCGCATGTCGAGGAGACCGACAGCTTTTTGCGCGTGCTCACGGATTTTCTGGATCGCGTCGAGTCGAAATATACCTAGGCGGCGCACGGAATAGGGTGGGTGCGATTCGTTCACGGCGTATCGGGGACTCGATGTTTGACGCCCCCGGTGCGCCGATGCATCAAACACCCTTCCTGACGCTTTAACTGACGACGCTTTTTTGTTCAATTACCGTCATATATAATATTGCATTATATAAACCTGCAATTGGATTCTCCCTTCGCGTTCTATTCCCTGAGAGTGCTCATGAACATAGACGCTTCCATGAACATCTAATTGTGTATTTTTTCTGCCTTTTATTGTTTTCGAGCTTGACAAATGAGGTCGTACTATCGACAATGATGGCGTGTGTTCCATAGCGTGAAGAAGAGTTCCATTCTATAAGCATCCGCGCACGACGATCGCTTCAATCATGGCTTCGTTCCACATCGACCGGATCGTCCGGCCGATGGATTTCCCTATATAAAGGAGGGGTTTTGTTGAAAAAGGCGCTCGTAGTACTTGCGGCACTGGTGCTGGTCTGCTCCTTTGCGTTTTCCGCCGCGTATGCCGCGGTCGAGCTGAAGCTGGGGCATTTCGGTCCGGAGAATCACCCGGCGACGGCGGCGGCGAAGCAGTTCGCGGAGAATGTCGAGAAACGGACCAACGGCGAGGTAAAGATCACGGTGTACCCGAACAATGCCCTCGGCAGTCCCCCCGAAGTCCTGGAACAGGTCATCATGGGCGTCATCGACATGAGCCTTTCGGGGCAGGATCAGCTGGCCAAGCACGTCAAGCTGTTCGATTCGGTCAGCATTCCGTTCTCGATGCAGGGGTATGAGCACGCGGACAGGATCCTCGACGGTCCGTTCAAGGCATGGGCCGCGCCGGAGGTCGAGAAGGTCGGACTTGTGTACATCAACAGCTGGGAATGGGGCTTCCGCCAGATCACGAACTCGAAACGCCCGATTCTCACTCCTGACGATGTCAAGGGACTGAAGATCCGCACCCCGCCGGCGATGGCCTATCAAGCGGCCATCGAGGCGCTTGGCGGCAACGTGCAGACCATCGCCTTCGGCGAGCTGGTCATGGCGATGCGGCAGGGCGTCGTCGACGGGCAGGAGAACCCGATCGGCGTCATCTACGATCTGAAGCTCTACGAATCGCAGAAGTACATCACGATCGTCAACTACCTCTATAGCTCCATGACCCACGTGGTCAACAAGAAGGTCTTCGACAAACTGACGAAAGAACAGCAGAAGATCATCATCGAGGAATCGGACAAGTCCCGTCTCATGATGCGCGAAATGGTCCGCAACCAGGAAAAGAAACAGATCGAGGACATGAAGTCGAAGGGCATCCGGATCGATACGCCGGACCTCGCCCCGTTCCAGGCGAAAATGGGCCCCGCGTACGAGAAGATCAAGAAGAACGTCGGCGAAGAGAATTTCAAGAAGTGGATGGAGATGGCGAAGGCCACGGAAGCGAAGAAGTAGGGCTTTCCCCGTCTTTGGTGCGAGGCCAGGCGTGTTTTCCGGACGCCTGGCCTTTTCATCGCGCGCCGATGCGTGAAATGGAGGTTCCGCCATGTTGACCTTTTCGATCTTTGCGGTTCTCATTTTTTTCCTGTTGATCAACGTCCCCGTCGTCGTGGCGATCGGGCTGACGTCCGTGGTCTTCTTTGCGGGCCTGGGGCAGGGGAATTTTCTCGCAATGCTGCCTCACCGCATGTACTTCGGGACGACGGGCTTTACGCTGCTCGCGATCCCGTTTTTCATCCTCGCCGGAAACCTGATGAACGTCGGAGGGATCACGACGCGCATCTTCCGTTTCGCGAGCGCGCTCGTCGGCCACATCCCGGGAGGGCTCGGACAGGTGAACATCGTCGCGAGCATCATCTTCTCGGGGATGTCGGGGTCCGCCGTCGCCGACGCGGCCGGGCTCGGGCAGATCGAACACAAGGCGATGGTCGACGACGGGTACGACCCCGTCGTATCCGCCGCACTCGTCGCGTCCTCGTCCGTTATCGGTCCCGTCATCCCGCCGAGCATTCCCTTCGTCCTCTACGGCGCGATTACGGGCGTCTCCGTCGCCAGGCTCTTCATGGCCGGCTTTATCCCCGGGCTTCTGATGGGATTCGGAATGATGGCCGCGCTCGCGTTCATCGCGAAGAAGCGGCATTATCCGTGCTCGGCCTGCCGAGCGCCGCGGAAGGACATCTGGGAGAGTTTCAAGGGCGCCTTCTGGCCGCTGATGGCGCCGGTCATCATCATCGGCGGGATCATGAGCGGGTTCTTCACGCCGACCGAGGCCTCCGTCGTCGTCTGCGCCTATGCGATGCTTCTCGGGTTTCTCTATCGCGATCTCAGTCTGAAGGATCTTCCGGAAATCCTTTTCCGGTCTATCGGCCAGTCCGTGAGCCTGCTGTTTATCATCGCAGCCGCGAACTTCTTCGGATGGCTCGTCATCCACCAGAAGATCCCGGACAATATCATCGCGATGCTGGTGCAGTTCGGGGCGTCCCAGGCGGACGTCCTTCTGATCATCATGGGGATCGTGCTGATTCTCGGGTGCTTCCTGGAGGGCAACGCCATCTTCCTGATCACGCTGCCGATCTTCATCCCGATCGCGAAGATGTTCGGGATCGACCTCGTCAACTTCGGCGTCGTGATGACGTTGCTGATTATGATCGGCAACCTGACGCCGCCCGTGGGCATGTGCCTGTTCGCGGTGGACAGCTTCGCGAAGGTCGGCATCCTTCCGCTGTCCCGCGCCGTGTTGCCGTATCTCGTCGTTATCTTTGCGCTGACCGTCCTGATCGCGTTCGCGCCGGGCATCGCGCTGTTCCTGCCGCGGCTGATGATGGGGGGAATGTGAGATGGCGGAGCTGTTTCCGAAACTCGACGCGTCGATCCGCGGCTTCCTTCGCCGGTTTTCCATCGCCCTGCTCATTGCACTGTCGTTCCTCCTGATCGCCAACGTCCTTCTGCGCCTCACGAACGATCTGAGCATCGCGCTGACGGACAGGGGCTATTCGGCTGCCGCGGCCTTCATCCAACGCCTTTTGCCGCTCGTATCGATGCACTGGTTCGACGAGATCGTCGAGATGTGCTTTGCGGCGCTCGTGTTTTACGGTGCGGCGCTGCTGTGGGCGACGAAGGGGCATTTCTGCGTCGGCGACTGGATCTCCCCGCGCCTTTCGGGCGAGAAAGCGCGCGCGTGGTATCGCGTGCTGGTCGCGGCGCTCTGCGTCGCGTTCCAGGCGGTCTTCTTCTGGTATTCGCTCCTGCTGACGCTGCGCGCGACGGAGCTGACGACGGTCTTCCAGATCCCGAAGTCGCTGCTGTATTCCTGCATGCCGGTGTCGTCGTTCATCATGCTGGCCTATTCCGTCTGCGATCTCTGTATCGAACGAAAGCGCCTCTTCGCGAAGTAAGCGCGGTTGTGCGCCTTTTTTCAAAGAACGAGGGGCTCCCGGTTTTCGGAGCCCCTCGTCGCATATTCCGGTTTTCACGTTGCGCATGTACCCAAAAGAATATTTCGGAGAGGATGCCGCAGGGGGAAATCCGATCGGCGGCGTTCCCGTTCACAGCGGGCGCACAAGACAAAAAGCGGGCTTCCCGGCGACCCGGGAAGCCCGCTTCGTTCCTCCGACCGAGGGTGTTGTCTTTTCGTGTCGCCGGCTCGATCTGCGGCGGTGCGCGGGCCCCCTAGAGCTTCAGCGGGAGCGGATTGAAGCCTTTCGAGATGAGATACGCCATGACCGCCGCGACGATGATCGCGTAGATGAAGCACGGGATGGAATTTCGGCGGATTATGATCCCCTCCGCATCGGGACAGCCCACTGTGGCGCAGACGGCCACGACGTTGTTGACGCAGATCATGTTTCCGACCGCGCCGCCGACGACCTGGAGCGTGACGATCAGGATCTCCGGCATGCCGAGGATATGGGCCGTGTTGAACTGGAGCGACGAGAACAGGATGTTCGATACGGTGTTCGATCCGGACATGAAGGCGCCGAGAACGCCGACGAACGGCGCGAACCACACGTAGAGCGCCCCCGTTCCGCTCGCGATGGCCTTGGCCAGCGTGGCCAGCATGCTGTCGAGCCCCGCTCCGTTCGCGCCGGACTTCAGCATGATCTGCACCATCGCGACTCCCGCGACGAGCGCAATGGCCGCGCCGGTGATCTGTTTGAAGGTCTTGCCCCACGCCTGCCTGACCTGGGAGAGGCTCATGCCGTGCATCACGTGCGTGATGAGCGCGACCAGGATAAACGGGATCGTGCCCGGAAGGTAGGCCCACGCGAACCCGTAGGTCAGTTTCTCGACGCCGAGGATGTTGGGGATGAAGATCTTCTGGGCGGACAGCAGCCCTTTCAGCCCGAGCGCCGGAACCCGTGTGACGACCAGGATGGCCGCGATCAGGATATAGGGAGCCCAGGCCTTGAGAAGGGACATCTTCGCCTCGCCGATGTCTCCGGTTTCGCTCACGGATTTCCACGAGGCGTCCCATTTCGACTTGTCCGGGAAATCCCACGTGGTTTTGGGCATCAGGAAGCCCTTCTTCGCGGCCGTGACGACGATTCCGAGGCCGATGAACGCTCCGGCCAGGGAGGGAAGTTCCGGGCCGAAGAACCGGGCGATGAGAACGTAGGGAACCACGAAGGCGAGTCCGGCGAAGATAGCGAACGGCGCGACTTCGAGGCCGCCCTTGAACGACCGTTTCTCGCCGAAATACCAGGTGAGAAGGCACATGGCCAGCAGCGGAAGGAAGATTCCGACCATGCCGTGGAACATCGCGACCCAGTTCGTGAGCGTGAGCCGGAAGATTTCCGGGTTGGCGCTGACCGCCTGGAGGTCGCTCGCCAGCGTGGACATGGCGCCCGCTATTGGCGTTCCGACCGCGCCGAACGAGACCGGCGTGCTGTTGAAGATGAGCGCGACGATGGCGGCCGCGAGCGGCGGGAAGCCGAGGCCGACGAGCAGCGGACCGGCCAGGGCGGCGGGGGTTCCGAATCCGGCCGCTCCCTCGATGAAGGCGCCGAACATCCAGCCGATGATGATCGCCTGGATGCGGCGGTCGTGGGTGATGTCGCTGAAGCCGTTGTTGATCGTCGTCATCGCGCCCGAGATCGTCAGCGTGTTCAGGATCAGGATGGCGCCGAAGATGATGACGAGAACGTCGAACGCGCTCAGCGCGCCGAAGACCGTGAACGCGGCGATGTGCCGGAAGCTCATATTCCAGGCGAACAGGCCGACGATGACCGTCAGGAGCCAGGAGACAGGGAGCGCTTTTTTCGCGGGCCAGTTGAAGCTGACCATCAGAACGATAGCGACGAGAATGGGCAGAAAGGCCAGAAAAGCGTACATTTCGTCAATCCTCCCTTTATATGTTCATTGATGGACCACATTATTGCGGTTTTAGGTAACATTTCATAAAAAGGAACGATGCCGTGACGTGAAATGTGACGCCTGAATGCCGCGTGCGGCTATTGCCGGACGATGACGGCGATGCCGTCGGGAATCACCGTAAAGGTCGAATGGTCACCTCCCGTTATGGCTTTCGCCATTGAGATCGCGGTCCCGAGGTCCGGAGCCCATTTCATGGACATGTTCTCCACGATCTCGCGGGGGACGCCTGTGACCATGATGACCGTGTATTTCAGGAGGATCCGCGCGAGAACCTGGATCTCCCACTGGTCGGGGATCGTCTCGTCCCTGCCGCGCGCGAGAATTCCGTCCATGATCTTTTGGACCGAAGGCTCCTCGGCGAAGGCGCGGTAGAAGCTCTCGCCTCCGTGGCCGTCGCTGCATTCCGAGGCGATGATGATGACGCCGCCCGGTTTGCACGAAGCTTCGGCGGCGGTCATGCCCTTGACGGACTGGTAGATGTTCTGGTCGAGCGGGTAGCCGCCGTTGCTCGTGATGACGATATCCGCCGGCCGCGCGTCGACGCCTGCGAGGTCGGACACGAACGCGCATCCGGCCTCGTGGGCCCGCTCCCTGTGTCCCGCGAACGCGGCGATGACGTGCTTGTCCGCGTCGATGACGACGTTGAGAATGAACGCGAGCCGGGCCTGTTCGGCGGCGTAGAGCATATCGACGTGAAGCGGATTGCCGTCGAGAATTCCGGTGCGGGCGCGGTCGCTCGCGATGAATTCGGCGCAGTGGTTCGCCATGACGGTGGGGTAGCTCACGATCCCCGGGAGGACGCTCTTTCGCCCCCCCGAGAACCCCGCGAAGAAGTGCGGTTCGATAAACCCCTCCGCAACGAGAAGGTCCGCCTCCCACGCCGTCCTGTTCAGATCGAGGCTGCCGCCCGAGGGCAGCGTTCCGATGCGTACGTGGGCGCTTTCATCGCGGCTGTCGTGCATGACGATTCGCGTTGTCCGGACGATGTCCTCTCCGTATTTCGCGACAAGTTCTTCCCGCGTCGACGCCCGGTGTCCGCCCGTCGCCACGAGGATCGTGACGTCCGCATCCGGCGCGCCCGCGCGGATCTCCGCGAGGAGCGGGGGCATCGTGACGCGGCTCGGAACCGGGCGCGTGTGGTCGCTCGAGATGATGACGATGTTCTTCCGTCCCCGGGCGAGGTCCCGCAGCCTCGGGGAGCCGACCGGATTTTCGAGCGCCGCGAGGACGAGCCCCTCTTCGCTCTTGTCCGGCCTGTATTCGTGCGCCCTTGAGACGAGCACTCCCGCAAGCCGATCATCGGGGATGTCCGCCGTCAGGCAGCCCTTGCCGTAGGGCAGGGCGATCCGCGCCATGTCGTCTCCTCCTTCCCCGTCCTCCCCGGTCCGCTACTCCATATCGAAGATCTTGCCGGGGTTCATGATGTTGTTCGGATCGAACGCCCTCTTGATGCGCCGCATCAGATCCAGCTCCGCCGGACCCGCCACGATGTTCATGAAGGGCTTGCGCTTGCAGCCGATGCCGTGCTCGCCGCTGATCGTTCCGCCGAGCTTCTTCACGACCTCGTAGAGTTCGACGACGCCCTTCTTCTCGATATCGAACCACTGCTCCATGCTGTGCTTCGGGTTCTTGACGAGCGTGGAGTGAAGGTTGCCGTCGCCCGCGTGGCCGTAGGAGGGGATCAGGATGTCGTACTTTTCGGCGATCTTTTCGACCTCGGGGATGAACGCCGGAATGGCGGCGATCGGGACGACGATGTCCTCGAGGCTCTGGTGCGGGCTGACGACCTTGAACGCCTCGGCGATGTTGCGCCGGACGCTCCAGCAGCGTTCCTGCGTCGTGTAGTTGTCCGCGACGTAGACTTCGATGGCGTCGTTTTCGAGGCAGAGTTCGCCGATCGTCTCGGCGTCCTCCGAAACCGCATCCTGCCGCGTGCCGTCCACCTCGATGAGCAACATGGCGCCGGCCTCGTGGTACGGAAGATGTTCGTTGAGGTACTCGCACGATGTCTGACAGGAAAGTTTGTCCATGAACTCGATCGACGTCGGGATGATGCCGCCTTTGGACATGATGACGGGCACCATGTTGATCGCCGCCTTCGGGTCCCTGAAGAGGACGAGAAGGTCGACCTTGAACTTCGGCAGCGGGGAGAGCTTGAGGATGACCTTCGTGACGAAGCCGAGCGTCCCCTCCGAGCCGACGATGAGCTGCTTGATGTCGTATCCCGTGACGTCCTTGACGAGCTTGCCGCCGAGCTGAACGATCTCGCCCGTCGGCGTCACGAGTTCCATTCCCATGACGTAGCGGCCCGTGACGCCGTACTTCACGGCCTTGCCGCCGCCTGCGTTTTCCGCGACGTTGCCGCCGACGAAACACGTCTCAACGCTCATCGGGTAGCCCGCGTAGAACAGGCCGTGCCCGGCGATGGGGGCATTGATGTCGTTCGTGACCACGCCGGGTTCGACGACGACCATCATGTTGTCGTAGTCGATTTCGAGGATCTTGTTCATGCGTTCGTTGGAGATGACGATTCCGCCGAAGACCGGGATGGCGCCGCCCGACAGGCCGCTCCCGGCTCCGTACGGAGTGACCGGGATGAGTTCCCTGTTGGCGAGCTTCATGATCTCCGCGATCTCCTGCGCGGTCCGCGGAGCGACGACGACCTCCGGCATGTGCGCGTACTGTTCGACCGGCGTCTCGTCGTGGGAGAACGACTCCATCTTCTCCTCGCTCGTGACGACGTGGCGCGCGCCGACGATCGCGGCGAGCCGTTCGACGATTTCGGGTGTCACCTTGTTGTAGTTCATTTGGAACCGACCTCCCTGGAGAGACGTTCGTTCAGGAGCGGCAGCACTTCAAAGAGATCCCCGACAATGCCGTAATCGGCGACCCGGAAGATCTGGGCGTCGGGATCGCTGTTGATCGCGACGATCGTTTCGGCCGTCTTCATTCCCGCGAGGTGCTGGATCGCGCCGGAAATTCCGGCGGCGACGTAGAGCTTGGGCGTCACGGTCTTGCCGCTGAGTCCCACCTGGTGCGGGTATCCGATCCATGCCCGGTCGACGGCGTCGCGCGACGCCCCGATGGAGCCTCCGAGCTTTTCCGCGAGTTCCCGGATGAGGGCGAAGTTCTCGGCCTTTTTGAGCCCCTTGCCTCCGGAGACGACGACGTCTGCGGCCTGGATGTCGACCTCCTCGCCCTCGTTCGCCTTGAAAGCGATCCGCCGAACGCGGTCGTCGCGAAGGGCGGGATCGAACGGCAGCCGAACGATCTCTCCGGTTCGCGACGCATCGACCGGCGCCGGTTTCGTGGAGCGCGGCCGGACGGTGGACATCTGCGGGCGGAATTCGGGCGTCTTGATCGTCGCCAGGATGTTGCCGCCGATGGCCGGACGCGTCTGGAGCAGATTGCCCGTTCCCTCCTCGATGTCGAGGTCGGTGCAGTCGGCCGTGAGCCCGGCGTGCGTCCGCATGGAGACGTGCGGCATGAGGGTCCGGCCCGATGTGGTCGCCGCCGCGATGATGATCTCGGGCTTGTACGTATCGATGAGCTTTACGAGGACGTTGCTGAACGTCTCGGCCGTGAAGTGCGCGAGCGCCGGGTCGTCAATGACGTAGACGCGGTCCGCGCCGCGTTTGATGAGCTCCCCGACGGTCTTGTCGCTGATTCCGCTTGCGAGGACGACCGAGGAGAGCGTTGTGTCGCGCTTGTCGGCCAGTTTGCGCCCCCTGGTCAGAAGTTCGAAGGAAACCTGACGGAGCGCTCCGTCCCGTGCTTCCGCGATGGTCCATACGCCTGCATACGTCATGTGATTGTCCTCCCCGGGCGGACTAGATGAAGTCCTTGCTTTTCAGGAAATCGACCAGTCCGTCCACGGCGCGGACGGCGCTCTCTTCATCCGGCGCGGGAACGATCTTTCCGCCCCGAGTGACCTTCGGCATCTCGATCTTGACGACGCGCGTCGGGGAACCGTTGAGGCCCAGATTGGCCGCGTCGATGCCGATTTCCGCCGCCGCCCAGACCGGAACGGCCGTCTTTCGGGCCTTTTGCTTGCCGCGCAAAGTGGGGAGCCTCGGGTAGCTGATTTCCTTGACGACCGTGATCAGCGCGGGAAGCCGCATCGCGAGTGTCTCGTAGCCGTCCTCGATGAGACGCTCGACGATGATCTCCTTTTCGTCCGTCTCCACGATCCGGCTCACGTACGTGGCCAGGGAGATGTCCAGAAAGGAAGCGATCCCGGGGCCGACCTGCCCCGTGTCGCCGTCGGTGGCGCGCTCGCCGCAGAGGATGAGGTCGAAAGCGCCGATCTTTTTGACGGACTCCGAGAGCGCGTAGGCGGTAGCCCACGTGTCGGACCCCGCAAACTCGCGGCCGGAGACGAGAACCCCCTCGTCGCAGCCCATCGCGATGGCTTCCCTGATCGCTTTTTCGGCGTTCGGCGGTCCCATCGATATGACCGTCACCGCGCCGCCGAACCGGTCCTTCAACTGGATGCCGGCCTCAATGGCGTAGAGGTCGAGAGGGTTGATGATGCTTTCAACTCCCTCCCGCACCATGGTCCCCGTCTTTTCGTCCATCTTGACGTTGCTCGTCTCGGGAACCTGCTTGATCGGAATGACGATATTCAATTGCCGTTCCCCCCCCTTGAATGTGATCGACGCCGTCTGCATGACGGCGCAACACAACAGTACATCCGGCCCGGGGCCGGAATGTTTTGATGTTCGGATTCGGACGGAAACGCAGTGATCCATTCTCCGGGAAGCGCTCCTGAGAGGATGGAACAGAGCGGAGAAATGTAACGGTTTTAATAACCCAAAGAAATCGACTCTTTGAAGCCGGACGAATGTTTACGGGGGTTTCGGAAACAGCTCTCTGAGTTCTTCTCTTTCACTCGATTCTTAAATAGCACTATGACAAAAAAATGTCAATGTTCCGTGTTGGCTGATGAAACAGGAAAGGCGGAAAAATCTGTTTGATGAGACGACGCCGAAGCGCGGGTCGGAACTGAATTTCGCATCGAAACTTTTGTTTGTACACGGCTTTCGGAAGAAGAACTTTCGTATTACACTATTCGCGAAAAGTTGGACGAACGACGAATCGACCGACGGGAAGGAATCCCCGAAAGTAGAAAGGGGATCGCCTGTTCCCGAAGAAGTAACGGGAGGAATGCCCTCGTGTCGCACTGTTCCCGCTCTCCGCTTCCGAAACGAATTCGCGGATTTCGCGCCTGGGCGCGCCTTCTCGTCGTTCTGGCTTTCTGTTTCACGTTTTTCTCCGCGAACTCCGCCGTGGCTTCCGTCCCCGTCGCGGGCCATCTGAAGGTCGTCCTCGACGACAACTACCCGCCGTATATCTTCCGCGACGCGCACGGCGCATTGCAGGGGATCCTCGTGGACCAGTGGCGCCTTTTCGGAGAGCGGAGCGGATTGCGCGTCGAACTTTTCGGCATGGATTGGGGAGAGGCGCTCGCCCGCATGGTCTCGGGCGATTTCGACGTCATCGACACGATCTTCCGGAACGAGGAACGCGAGAAGGTCTTCGACTTTTCCGAACCGTACGCCCGGATCGACGTCCCCATCTTCTTCCGGTCCGACCTCTCCGGGATCCGCGACGCCGAGTCGCTTCACGGGTTCCGGGTCGCGGCGAAGAAGGGGGACAACGCCGTCTGGTTCCTGCGCAACCACGGCGTGACCGATATCGTGGAATATGACAGCTACGAGAAGATCATCGAAGCCGCGCGCTCCCGCGACGTCGCTGTTTTCGTCGTCGACCGGCCCCCGGCGCACTACTTTCTCTACCGGTTCGGCATCAGCGAGGAATTCCGACAGACGGAGCCTCTGTACGGCGGACGGTTCCATCGGGCCGTGCGCAAGGGAGACGCCGCGACGCTCCGGCTTCTGGAAAAGGGGTTCGCCGCCATCGCCGACTCCGAGTACCGCGAAATCGACCGGCGATGGATGGGGGATACGGTCGCCGGTCCGGGAATGATCTGGTATCTCCAGATCACGCTGGTCGCGGCGGGAATCGTCTCGTTGTTCCTTCTCGTCATGATCGGCGCGCTCCGGAGGATGGTCCGGAGACGGACCGTCGCGCTTCAGGAACAGATGGAAATCACCCAGGCGCGGGCCGAGGAGCTGAAGGAGAGCGAGGACCGCTACCGGCAGCTTTTCGAGATGGAGTCGGATGCGATTTTTCTGATAGCGGAAGCGGACGGTCAGATACTTGAAGTGAATAATGCGGCCGCGGCGCTGTACGGGTTTTCGCGGGAGGAACTTCTCAGCTTCCGGAATACGGATCTCTCCGCCGAGCCGGAGAAGACCACGCAGGCGACGCGGACCGGCGTGACGACGATCCCCATCCGCTGGCACCGGAAGAAGGACGGAACCGTCTTTCCCGTCGAGATCCGCGCGACGCACTTTGAGTGGAGGGGGCGCAGGGTTCATATCGCCGCGATCCGCGACGTCACGGAACGCCAGGGGACCGAAGAACAGCTTCGTTTCCTGGGCTTCCACGACGCGCTGACGGGCCTCTACAACAGGACGTATTTCGAGGAGGAGCTCGACCGCCTCGATCAACGCCGCGACGCTGCGGTGGGAATCCTCGTGGCCGACGTCGACGGGCTGAAGCTCGTCAACGACACGCTCGGACACGAGGACGGGGACGCGCTTCTCGTGGAGACGGCGCGCGTCCTCGAGGACGTCGTGCGGAAATCGGATATGGTCGCCCGGATCGGCGGGGACGAGTTCACGATTCTTCTTCCCGGCGCGGACGAAGCGTCGATGGAAGGGGTCGTCGAACGCATCGGGGCCGCGCTGCGCGAACGCGAGGAAAAGGCCGCGTCCATCCGCGCCGCCGCGCCGCGGCTTTCGATGGGATGGGCGATTTCGGCGGACTCCGGGACGCCGATGCGAACGGCGTTCCGTGTCGCCGATGACCGGATGTACGGCGACAAGCTGCGCCGGAAGGGATCGGGACGGAACGCCTTTCTGCGGACGATCTCGACGCTCCTGTCGGAGCGGGAGCATCGCGACGAGGCGATCCGCGAACTGCGCGGAGGGACGGGAAGCGGCATCGACCCGGAACTTGCGGCGCGCGTCGTCGATATCCTCATGTCGGCGGAGGAAAACCAGACGGCCGACTAGATTTTTTCGTTCAGCAACACATAGTGAAGATGGTCTTCCCAGACGCCGTTGATCCGGAGATACTTCCGGCTCATGCCCTCAAGCGTGAAGCCGAGCTTTTCCACGACCCTCCGGGAGCGGACGTTCCTCGGAATGATGTTTGCCTCGATCCTGTGGAGCCCCATCCCGTCGAAGGCGACGCGGATGACTTCCCGCATGGCCTCCGTCATGTATCCCCTGTTGATCTCGTCCCTGTCCAGACGGCATCCCGCAAAGCACGACAGAAACGCCCCCCGGACGATGTTCGAGAGTCCGACATACCCGATGATCCGCTTCTCGCACTTTTTCGAGATGTGCAGCTTCATCGCGCTCTGCCGGCGATGGTCCGCGTGCTCCGCCCGGATGAGCTCCTGCGCCGACGGGAGCGTATAGTACGCCTCGTCCCGGACGGGCTCCCATTCCGACAGAAAGTCGCGGTTCCGCACAAGATAGTCCAGCAGGAGCGGCGCGTCTCTCCGGGACAAGGAGCGCAGGACGAGCCGTTCGGTTTCGTATCGCATCGGGACGCCTCCGGAAATGCAGAATGAAGTTGTTCGGAAAGATAATTATACGACAGGGAGTCCGTTCCCCCGGAAACGGACTCCCCGTCCTTCGCCGGATTGTCGCCCGATTGTCAGCCCTGAACCTGCGATCGCCGCATCAGGCCCGAATACTCGTCGAGCGCATGGACGGACGGCGCGTCCGGCGCGACGAAGCGGTCCAGCACCTGCAACGCCGCGTTGACCGTGTCGAGCGACGTGATGCAGGGCACGTCATATTCGATCGAGGTGCGCCGGAGCAGAAAGCCGAAGCGGTCCGGGATTTTGCCTCGCGTCGGTGTGTTGATCACGAGTGCGATCCGGTCTTCGACGATCTCGCCGATGACATGGTCCCGATGCAAGAGTTCCACGGGAATTCCCGCAGCCGCGAGCGCCGCGTGCGTGTCCTCGGTGGCGCACAGCGCGTACCCCCGTCCGGCCAGCGTGCGCGCGATCTGTGTGCATTCGCGCTTGTCCCGGTCCGCGACGGACAGCAGCACCCGACCCGAAGGCGGAATCGTCAGGCCGGACGCGAGAAGCGCCTTGTGGAGCGCGGCGCCGTAATCCCTGTCAACGCCCATGACCTCGCCCGTCGATTTCATCTCCGGACCCAGGAAGGTGTCGACGTTCGCCATCTTGGCGAACGAGAAGACCGGCGCCTTGACGACGACGAACTCCGTGTCCGGGGCGAGGCCGGGCGCGAATCCGAGCGCCTTCAGCGTATGCCCGAACATCAGTTTCGTCGCGACGTCCACCATCGGGATTCCCGTGATCTTGCTCATGACCGGCACGGTCCGGCTCGCGCGCGGGTTCACCTCGATCACATGGACGCGGTTGTCCGCGTCGAGGACGAACTGGATATTGAACAGCCCCACGACCTTCAGCGCCAGCGCGAGTTTCGTCGCGTACGCCACGATCGTGTCGACCGTCTCGCGCGCGAGCGTTCGGGGCGGGTAGACCGCGATGCTGTCGCCGGAATGGACGCCCGCGCGCTCGAAGTGCTCCATGACCCCGGGGATCAGGACGTCCGAGCCGTCGCAGACGCCGTCCACCTCGACCTCCTTGCCGAGGATGTACTTGTCGATCAGGACGGGGTGTCCCGTGGACAGGTCGACGGCGCGCTCCATGTATTCCGCGAGTTCCGCCTCGCCCCAGACGATCTCCATCGCGCGCCCGCCGAGGACGTAGGAGGGACGGACGAGAACGGGGTATCCGATGCGCCGCGCGACTTCCTTCGCCCCTTCGACCGAGACGGCGCTGCTCCCGTCCGGAAAGGGGATGTCGAGCCGCGTGAGAAGCTGCAGGAAGCGTTCGCGGTCCTCCGCCATGTCGATGCTCTCCACCGAGGTTCCGAGGATCCGCACCCCCTCGGCCTGAAGCTGCGCGGCCAGGTTGATCGCGGTCTGGCCGCCGAACTGAACGATCACGCCCTCGGGGTGTTCCTTCCGGACGACATCCATGACGCACTCCTTCGTGAGCGGTTCGAAGTAGAGCTTGTCGGACGTGTCGAAGTCCGTGCTGACGGTCTCGGGGTTGTTGTTGACGATGATGGACTCGATGTCCATTTCCCGGAGCGCGCGGACGGAATGCACGCTGCAATAGTCGAACTCGATCCCCTGGCCGATCCGTATCGGCCCGGACCCGATGACGAGCGCCTTGCGTCTGCCGGACACGTGCACGTCGTCCGTCTCCTCGTACGTGGAGTAGAAGTAGGGTGTGGCGGCCTCGAACTCGCCCGCGCAGGTGTCGACGATCTTGAAGACGGGGTTGACCGGGAACTTGCGGCGCAGCTTCATGATCGCGGCGAGCGGGACGCCCGCGAGGTTCGCGATGTACGAGTCGCCGAAGCCGATCTTCTTGGCCCGGGAGTACAGATCGTAGTCGAGCCACAGGAAGCCCGCCGTGTGGATCTCCTGTGCGAGCCGGACGATGTTTTCGAGCTTTCGGACGAAAAACTCGTCGATGCGCGTGACGGCGACGATCTCCGCGACCGAGACGCCCTTTTGGAGCGCCTTGCAGATCGCGAACACGATCTGGTCGCTGCGTCCCTTCATGAAGTCGAGAAGCCGCTCGCGCGAGAAGGGCTCGAACAGGCTCAGGCCGAGCTGATAGTCGAACTTGATGTCGAGCGAATCGATGGCCTTCAGCAGCGATTCCTCGAAGGTCCGTCCGATCGCCATGACCTCCCCCGTGGCTTTCATCTGCGTTCCCAGGGTCCGGTCCGCGCCCGTGAACTTGTCGAAGGGCCAGCGCGGCACCTTGGTCACGACGTAGTCGAGCGCCGGCTCGAAGCAGGCCGAGGTCGTCCCCGTGACGGGATTTTTGATCTCGTCGAGATTCAGTCCCAGCGCGATCTTCGCGGTGACGCGCGCGATCGGGTAGCCGGTGGCCTTCGACGCGAGCGCGCTCGAGCGGCTGACGCGCGGGTTGACCTCGATAACGACGTATTCGAAGCTCTCCGGGTTCAGCGCGTACTGGATATTGCACCCGCCCCGTATGCCGAGGGCCCGGATGATCCGGATCGAGGCGGACCGAAGCATCTGGTGCTCCACGTCCGACAGCGTCTGGCTCGGAGCGACGACGATGCTGTCGCCCGTGTGGACGCCGACGGGGTCGAAATTCTCCATGTTGCAGATGATGATGCAGTTGTCCGCGCCGTCGCGCATGACCTCGTACTCGATTTCCTTCCACCCGGCGACGCTCTGCTCCAGAAGCACCTGGCCGATCATGCTGAGCTTGAGCCCCTTGCCGCAGATGTAGCGGAACTCCTCAAGCGTGTTCGCCACGCCTCCGCCCGTGCCGCCGAGCGTGTAGGCGGGACGCACGATGACCGGAAAGCCGACTCGGGCGACAAACGAAACGGCGTCGTCCATCGTCGTGACGATCGTGCTGTGGGGCACCTTCTCCCCGAGATCCTGCATCGTCCGCTTGAAGAGATCCCGGTCTTCGGCCTTCCGGATCGAATCGAGCGAGGTCCCGAGCAGCTCGATCCCAAGCTCGTCCAGGATGCCGTCCCCGGCGAGACGGACCGCCATGTTGAGCCCCGTCTGGCCGCCGAGCGTAGCCAGGATGCCGTCGGGACGCTCCTTCCGGATGATCGCCTTGACGTACTCCGGCGTGATGGGCTCGATGTACACGCGATCGGCGATGTCGGCGTCCGTCATGATCGTCGCCGGGTTGCTGTTGACGAGAACGACCGAAACGCCCTCCTCCCGCAGCGCCGTGCACGCCTGCGTTCCGGAGTAGTCGAACTCCGCCGCCTGCCCGATCGTGATCGGACCGGAGCCGATCACCAGAACTTTTTTGATGTCCGTCCGTTTAGGCATGGGCATTCTCCACGAGCGACAGAAAGTCGTCGAAGACGGAAGCGCTGTCCTGCGGTCCGGGCGCGGCCTCCGGGTGGAACTGAACGCTCAGGATCGGCAGCGATGTATGGCGGAAGCCCTCGACCGTTCCGTCGTTGACGTTGACGTGCGTGATGGCCGCGTCGCCGCAGAAGTCGGGGCGCAGCGCGTAGTTGTGGTTCTGCGAGGTGACGGCGCACCGGCCCGTGATCAGATTCTTGACCGGGTGGTTTCCGCCGTGGTGCCCGAACGGAAGCTTGTATGTCTCGCCGCCGAGCGCGAGGCCGAGGATCTGGTGCCCGAGGCAGATCCCGAGAATTGGCCTCGTTCCGAGAAGCGCGCGGACCGTCGCCGTGCAGGACGGAATGTCGCGCGGGTCTCCGGGGCCGTTGGACAGAACGATGCCGTCCGGTTCGCACGCCAGAACCTCTTCGGGTGATGAAAACGCCGGAAGGACGGACAACGCGCAGCCCCGCGCGGAAAGGCGCCTGAGGATCGACTCCTTGACGCCGAAATCGAGAACCGCCAGACGCTTTCCCGGTCCGGCGACGAATCGCGGTTCCTTCGTGCAGACTTCGGCGACGAGGTCGCGCTTGCGCGCCTTCGCGGCGTGCATCTCCCGCATGAGCGCGTCCGCGTCGCCGCGTTCGGAGGAGATGATGCCGAACATGCTGCCGAACGATCGCAGATGCTGCGTCAGCGCCCTCGTGTCCACGCCCCTGATGCCGACGATGCCGTGATTGCGGAAGTAATCCGCCGGACGCGTGGTGCTTCGCCAGTTGCTCGGACCGTCGCAGAGTTCCTTGACGACGAAGCCCTCGACGCGCGGACGCGCCGACTCCACGTCGTCGTCGTTGAAGCCGTAGTTGCCGATCAGCGGATAGGTCATCGCGACGATCTGTCCGTTATAGGACGGGTCCGTTAGTGTCTCCTGATATCCGGTCATCGCCGTGTTGAAGACCACCTCGCCCGCGCTCGTCCCCGTGCGTCCGAACGCCGATCCCGCGAAAAACGTTCCGTCCTCGAGAAGAAGCACCGCCTTTTCCATTCCCGTATCGCTCCCAGAGGGGATCTCCTTTTTGGGGATTCCCTAAACTTCAGGGCAGTATATCATAAAAAATAAAATTTGGTATATTGTCTTTGCCGGAGAAAAAGTCCGGAATCCGAGCTCCGGTTCGATGTTCGTTTGCGCGCCACGCTGTGGAAAACGGAGGGAGGTCGTCGCTTCGGGATGTTCCGTGAAACGCGGCGCTACGGACGCGACTCCATGCCGGGGCGTGAACCGGGATTCATTTGATCGGATATTTCCGGTCATTGACGGGTGATGGCGTTCCTGTGACCCCGGCGGGCCGTTCAGTCTCCCTCGACCCTGTTGCGTCCGGCCGCCTTCGCCCGATACAACGCCTGATCCGCGCGACGGTACAGGGCCTTCGAAGAGTCCCGGCGCCCCTGGAAGAGGCTGAAGCCGATGCTGATCCTCGGGGACGCGGAATGGTGCGAATCCCCGAAGGCGCCGGCCCGGTGAATGGATGCGATAGCCTGCCGGATGCGTTCGAGGGCGGATCGCGCCTCGTCCGGATCCGTCTCGGGCAGCAGAATTCCGAATTCCTCGCCGCCCAGGCGTCCGACGCGATCCTCCGCACGCATTGCCTCCCGCATCGCCCTTGCGGTGTCCCGGAGCACCTGGTCGCCGATATCGTGGCCGAACGTGTCGTTGATGTCCTTGAAATGGTCGAGGTCGGCGATCGCCAGAACAAGCGGATGTCCGTGGCGAAGGCTCCGCGCGGTTTCGCTCTGTAGCGTCGCCAGAAAGGCCCTCCGGTTCATGACGCCGGTCAGCGGATCGATCTCGGTGGTTTTTCGGAGCTGCGACTCGATAGCCCGAATTCGCAGGAAAGCGCCCGTCATGTCCGCCGCCGCCCGCAGGGGACGGATCGGATCGTCGTCCCCTGCGGCGTCCTGGGTTCCGGAAGCGACGCCGATGGCTCCCCAGAGGCTCTTTCCGGCGAAAACGGGAACGAACAGAAACGACCGCGCGGGCCCCGGGTCAATGTCCGGCGCCGCGGATCGAAGCCTGTCGGACGTAAAGGCGAGATGTTCCGCGCGTTTCAGCGGTTCGATGAGCGCGGCGAGTTCCGGCGAAAGCGGGATTCGGCCCGGGACATGCCCTTTCTCCTCTGCGTGCCTCGTTTCGTCGCGGGTCTCGACGACGAGGTGGAGGTGCGCGTCGCCCTCGGGATTTTGAAGACCTTGTGCGCCGGCACGCGTCTCGACGCGGAGGATGCCGCACCAGAGCACGTCGCACGATTCGCGCAGCCGGATGCAGACGCGGGAAAGAACGCCCTCCGTCTTGTGATGGCTCAGAAGGATTCGTGCGATTTCCGACAGCGCCGTTTCGTGCGCCAGCAGTCGCGCGAGGTCCCGTTGCCGTTGCCGCAGCTCGTCGCCGGTCCGGGCGATCCGGAAGATGCCGTACGCGAACGCGAAAAGGACCAGCAGACCGATCGCGAACGCCTGATAGGTCCAGTCCGGGATGAAGGTCAGATCATCGTCGTACAGCCAGCGCCGCTGAAGCACGTAGTACAGGGACCTCGGGTCTTTCAGCATCTCGTCGAGGCGCCTGTCGAGCGTTTCGAGCAGCTCCGCGTTTCGGCCCCGCGTGGTCGCGAAGAAGATCCGGCTCGGCGAGAAGACGATCGGCGTGCGGAGCAGGTTGTGCTTCCGGACGAGCGGCAGGCTGATCGTGTATTCGGCGAGGACGCCGTGAGCGTTCTTCTTCGAGACGGCGTCGAAGGCCTCTTCGATCGTCGGGAAATCGAGGATCGAAAGGTCCAGCTTCAGTTGCTCCGTCGTCCTGCGAAGCTCCGAGACCGCGATGAAGCCGCGCTGCGCGGCGATCCTGCGCCCCCGGAGATCGAAGATGTCGAGAAAGGACTCCCCGGGACGCGTGAAGATCGTGAACCAGGTGCTGTAGTGGTTCACCTTCGAGAAGTCGAAGAGGGAGGTGAGTCTTGGGGTCGGCGTCATGCTCATGAGGTCGATGTCTCCGGAAGTCAGCCGCGCGATGAGCGTTTCCCCGGGAGCGGATACGAAGGAGAGATTCCATTCCTCGCGTTGTGCGACGGATCGCAGAAGGTCCACGAAGAATCCCTGGTAGTTTCCCTGACTGTCACGGAAGAAGAGCGGCCTGAGTTCGACCATTCCGTAAACGACGGAGCGGGAGACGGCGGAGGCCCTTTCGGGAAGAAGAACGAGCGGCGTCGCCGCGAGAAAAAAGCAGACGAAAACGCATATACAGGCCGCCGTTCGGCGTCCCTTTGGTTTTCGGGAGCCGTTGGGGGGACTGACGGGTGCGTCGGTATTCCCAGGCATCGTTCGCGTCAGAGTCTCGGAACGCCGGAGAATGTGTTGTTCCGGAAAGACAGAGGCATAACGGACACCCTTTCGTGCAAAGAAAGACAAAGCCATTATGCACCAAAGTTTCGACGCGGACAAGGAGTATTATTCGCTTCGCGTTGTTTTTTTTACAGCGGGAATCGATTCTCTGAAAAATCATAATGAAAAACGCTATAAATAATTAATAATAAATGGCATGCCCCGCCGCTTCCGAAAGAAAGTGCAGAAAAAAGGTGACCGCAAGAAGATCGGCGCTTCCCCCGGGGCTGATGTTGCGCTCGACGAAGAGGCGCGTCGCCGCGGTCATGAGGGCGCGCCCCCGTTCCGAGCGCGTTCCTCCGGCCGCAAGGATGTCGGCGGCCGTTTCGCGCATCAGGAGAAGCCCGTCCCTTCCCGACCGGTGCAGGACGTTCGTGTCGTCTGAATGTTGCATGATGACAAGAAGCGTGTCCGCTCCGGCGTCACCCGGAGACCGTCCCTCCCGCGCCGCGTTCCGGAGGAAGGGCAGCGCCCGGTTCACGACGGTCGGGAAGCCGCGTTCCGCTTCGCCCCGGATGCCCGTGACGCCGTAGCGCAGGTAGAGGCGTTCGCCGGCCGTCAGGTGCCGGTCCGGCGGCGCGTTCCGGAGGGATTCGAGTTCGCGCCCGACGACGCCTTCGACGATCCGGGCGGCGAGCGCGGCGATTCCTTCGGGAGAGAGCGGCTCGTTCCGGGCGGCGCGAAGGCCGGCCGCCGCACAGATCAGGCCGAAGGAGAAGAGCAATCCCTTGTGCGTGTTCACGCCGGCAGTCGCCGCGAACATCGCGCGCTCGGCGCGCAGTCCGATTCGGCGGATGCGGGGAAGGAGGCTTCGGGGATCGGCCGCGCCATGACGGAAGCCCGCGCGCGCGAACAGCGCCATCCACGGCGCGAGCGCCGCGGCGCTGTCGATGAAGGTGAAGCGCGTCATATCCCCGTGCGCTCCGGCGTCACAGGGCCCAACGAGCCCTGGCTTGGGGTGGACGGCGATCTCGTAGAGCATCGCCCGCAACGCGCAGTCTCGGACCAGGGTTTCGAGAGCGCGGCGTCTCATCGTTCGGGAGGCTGATCGAGCAGCGAATCGATCGCGGCGAAAAGTTCGGGAAGCGCGTGCGTCCGATCGCGGGCGCAGAGGCGCGCCGCACGGCCGCAGCAGAGGCAGCGTCGTTCCGGAAGACCGAGCGCGGACCTCGAGACGGGAGCTCCGTCCGCGTCGAGGACGTCGACGTCGAAACACCGCCCCCAGGGATGCGACTCTTCAAACTCCACCGCGAGCAGCTTCGCTTCGGTTCCGCCCAGCGACGTCGCGAGGTGCGCCTCCATCCCCGCCGCGCTTTCGAACGTTCCGGCGAGCCGGGCGAGGGAATCGCGTTTCTTCCAGAAGGCATAGAGCGCATCGAGGAACTCCCGGAAGGGGCGCGCGTATCGGGGGAGAGTCTTATCCGGTCCCGGGATGTTCATCGTCACCGAGACGATCGCGCCGCCGTATTGTTCGACGAGGGCAAGCCGTCTATGCGTCCGCGCTTCCCGCGCGTCGAGGATGGCCGAAAACGCGTCCATCGGCGTCACTCGTCCCGCGGACGGGGGAGCGTCCCGTCGCCGAGTTCCGCTCCGAGCCGCAGCGAAATCGCGCGGGCGCTTTCGATTGCGGCCGGAACGAGTTCCGCGATCATGGACTCCGTGAAGCGCGGGATCGGTCCGGAAACGGTCAGACACGCGACGGGCGTGTTGCTCGCGTCGAAGATCGGAACGGCGACGGAGGAGACGCCCTGTTCGCGCTCCGCGCTGCTCATTTCGTAGCCCCGTGTCCGGACGACGCAGAGGCGTTCCTCCACCTTCGCGGGATCCACGAGCGTGTTGGGCGTCAGCGGTGTCGCGTCCTTCAGGACCGACGTCACCTCCTCCGGCTTCATGAAGGCCAGGAAGCAGCGCCCCGAGGCTCCCGCCCAGAGCGGAAAGCGGTCGCCGAGTTTCGCGGACCGCTTCAGGTTGTGGGAGCTTTCGAGCTGTTCGTAGCAGACGCGGATGCGCCCCTCGCGGAGGTAGAGGTTCACCGTTTCGTTGAATCGCCGGCGCAGCTCCTCCATGTACGGAAGCGCGACGGTCCGCAACGCCCCGCTCCGCTTCGCGAGGGAACCGAGATAGTAGCAGACGGACCCGAGCCGGAGCTGTCTCGAATCCTCGTCCCTGTCGAGAAAGCCCGTTTCGACGAGCGCGGAGACGATCCGTGACGCCGTGGAAAGCGGCAGGGAGAGCTTCGCGGCGATCTCGGAGACGGAGAGCGCCGGCGTGTACCAGGAAAAGCAGGTGAGGACCGAAAGCCCCTTCTTGAGGGCGGCGGTGCCCCCTTCATGTTCGGACGATCGCATGGCATGCCTCCTCCGATTCGCGTTCGCTGCGCGCCGCCGTATGTCGGCTCGCATGCACCAGAATATTCCATCGTGCCGGATTGACAAGCCCAAAGGATCAGGTATCATAAATATACCACATATTGAAAATCACTTCCATATATTGGAAGTTGCCCAAGGAGGCTCCGATGAAGAAAAGTGCGATTCTCCGAAAGATCCTCAAGGAACGGCGTGCGATTCCCGCGCCCGGGGCGCATGATGTGATCTCCGCGAAGCTCATCGAACGCGCGGGGTTCGAGATCATCCAGGTGAGCGGCTTCGGCCTGGCCGCGACATACCTCGGACTGCCGGACATGGCGTTCCTGTCGTCGACGGATATGCTGAATTTCACGCGCAACATCGTCGACGCCGTGTCGATTCCGGTCATGGGGGACGCCGATACGGGGTTCGGAAACAGCATCAACGCGATGCGCGTCACGGAACAGTACATCAAGGCCGGAGCCGCGGGAATGAATATCGAGGATCAGGTCTTCCCGAAACGGTGCGGCCATATCGAGGGCAAGACGATCGTTCCGATGGAGGAGATGGTCCTGAAGATTCGCGCGTGCTGCAAGGTGCGCGACGAACTCGATCCCGACTTCATCATCAACGCGCGAACGGACGCGATCGCGGTCGAAGGCGTCGACGGGGCCATCCGGCGCGGCAACGCGTACGCGGAGGCCGGCGCCGACATGATCTTCGTCGAGGCGCCCCGGTCGGTCGAGGAGATTAACCGCGCCGTGAAGGAGATCAAGGCGCTCGTGAGCATCAACCTCTTCGACAACGTCGAGGGCGGGAAGACGCCGCTCGTTCCCGTGAAGGACCTTGCGGCGATGGGCGTCGCGCGCGTGAGCATCCCCGTCGGAACCACGTTCGCGGCGATGCGCGGCGTCGAGAAGTACCTCGAAGCCATCAAGGGCGGACAGCTCGCTCCGGGCCGGACCGATCTCGTCGCCACTTTCGCGGAGTTCAAGGACCTCGTCGGCGTGCCGAAATTCCGGGAGCAGGAGAAGGAATTCCTGCCGAAGTTCGTCGAATAGACGCGGAACGACGGTGACGGTATGAGCGGAGTCCTTGGTTTCATCGGTTTCGGCGAAGTCGCCTACCACATGTCGAAGGGGCTCAAAGGGGCCGGATGGGGCGACATCGTCGGGTTCGACGCCGCGCTCGCGAACGGCGGCTCCTACGCGGACACGATCCGTTCCCGCGCTGCGGAAGCGGGGGCTGTCCTCTGCGGCTCGCTCGCCGACATGCTCGCCCGCGCCGACGTCGTCATCGCGGCGGTTCAGGCGAAATTCGCGCCGCAGGCCGCACGGGACGCGGCGCCGCTCATGCGGGCCGGACAGTTCTACGTGGACGTCACGACCGCGAATCCCGCCTCGAAACGCGAGATGGAAGAGGCGTTCGCGGCGCGGGGAATCCGGTGCGTGGACGGCGCGATGCTCGGTCCCCTGCCCGTCAACGGGCACCGCGTGCCGATCCTCGCTTCCGGAGCGGCGGCGTCCGAATGGGCCGCGATGATGGCGCCCTACGGCATGAAGATCGAGGTCACGGAGGGACATGCGGGCGCCGCGTCGGCGATCAAGCTCGTCCGCAGCGTCTTCATGAAGGGGCTCGAGGCGCTGTTCGTGGAGACGTTCCTGTTCGCTCGCCGGAGCGGCGCGGAGGATATCGTCCTCTCGTCGCTCGCCGAGACGCTGAACGTCCCGTTCGAGAGCACGGCGCTGCGGATGATCGCGGCGGATCTCGTGCATGCCGAGAGGCGCGCGTTCGAAGTCGAGGAGTCAATCGGGCAGATGCGCGACATCGGCATCGAACCGATCATGGCCGAAGCGACCGTCCGGCGGCTCAAAAAGTCGGCGGCGCTCGGCACGCGCGAGGAACTGGGCGGCGTCGCGCCGAAGACGCTGTCGGAGGTGTACGGGATCTGGCGGGAAAAGAACTATTGCTGATCCCGCCGGGACGGCGCGTCCCGCGGTGAACGGAGGACGCGACAGAGAAAGGGAAGAGTGAGACATGTCCGTAGGATTCCGTGTCTATATGAAACGAAACATGCCGCCGAGGGAGCTGGTCGAGGCGTTCCGTTCGATCCCGGCCGCGAATGTCGCGGATTGCATGGGACGGCATTTCGCGATGCTTCCCGAGATTCACCGGATGACGCTCCCCGAAGAGCTGAATATGGTCGGCGTCGCGCTGACCGTGAAGACGTGTTACGGCGACAACCTGATGATCCATCAGGCGTTCGACATGGCGGTCGAGGGGGATGTCGTGGTCGTTTCCAACGAGGGCGGGCGGAACCGCTCGCTGATGGGGGAGATCATGCTCGAGTACGCGAAGCGCAAGGGGATTGCCGGGATCGTTCTCGACGGACCGCTTCGCGACGCGGGCGCCATTGCGACCGGCGGCCTTCCCGTATACGCGACCGGTTCGACGCCCGGCGGCCCGTACAAGGAGGGACCGGGAGAGGTGAACGTCCCGGTCTCGTGCGGCGGGGTCGAGGTGCACCCCGGGGATATCGTCGTCGGAGACGAGGACGGCGTCATCGTCATCCCGAGGCGCGACGCCGAACGCGTGTTGCGCGAGGCGCAGGCGTTCCAGAAGAGCGATACGGCGAAACTCCAGGCGGCGATCGACGGAACGGCCGACAGGAGCTGGGTTCGCAAGCAGCTCGACGCGAAGAAGTGCGAGTTTCTCGACGAGGCGTATTGATCCCGAAGCGTTCCGGACGGTAGCCTTCGGGCTTCTTGCGTGTCGCCGGAAAGAGCGGATTCGTTTTTCCCCGGTTCGGGGAATGAAGCGGATGGAATCCAATTCAAGGGAGGGTGTGCAATGAAGCGGAGTTGGGGAGCACTTGCGGTTGCGCTGGTTCTTGTCGCTGCGGCGCCTGTTTTTGCGGCGGATGTCTTTGTCCGGATCGGAACGAGTACGGTGGGCGGAGGATTCTACCTGATCGGAAACACGATCGCTCAGCTCGGGACCGCGAAGATGAAGGAAATCAACTTCACGGCCGTGACCGGAGGATCGGTCAAGAACTGCATGAACCTCGGAACGAAGGATATGGAGCTCGGCATGGTGCAGTCGTCCACCGTGAACGACGCGTGGAACGGGACCGGATCCTTCAAGGACAAGCCGATCAAGACGCTGCGCTATGTAACTGCGATTTATCCGATGCCCGCCCACATTCTCGTGAACACCGACGCGGGGATCAAGAGCATCGCGGACTTCAAGGGCAAGAAGGTCGATTTCGGCTCCGTCGGACAGGGGATCGAGGTCAATACGCGCGAGTTCATGTCCGTTTACGGACTCGCCGACGCGGACGTCAAGGTTGAACGCTTCGGACGCTCCGAGGTCGAGGAGGCGCTCAAGACGGGCGACTCGCAGGCGCATATCTGGACGACGAACGCGCCGAACGCGCAGGTTTCCGACATGGTCCGTTCCGGCAAGGTCGGCCTGATCCCGATCGAAACCGCCAAAATCGACGAGATCGTCAAGAAGTTCCCGCACTACGCGCCGGCGGTCATCCCGGGCGGGACCTATCCCGGGTACGACAAGGACATCCAGGTCGTCGCCGCGATCGGTTCGCTGCTGACGTACGAGGATATGCCCGAGGACGTCATCTACAAGATCACGAAGATGCTTCACGAAAACGTGCCGTTCCTTCGCGAACGCCTGAACTACTTCTCGAACTTCGAACTCAAGACCGCGCTCGACGGCATGGCCGTTCCGCTGCACCCGGGCGCAAAGAAATACTACATCGAAAAGGGACTTCTGAAGGAGTAGCGATCCGGAATTTCAATCCGGACCAAACGGTACGACGCCGGGGGAGGGGAAATCCCCTCCCCCGCTTTCTGGGAAAGGGAGGTTTCGGACCATGGATCCAAACGATCTTCTTCTCGAAGAGGAAGACCAGAAGCCCGTCGCGGGGAAAAAGCGGTCATTGACCGGCCGGCTCGGGATGCTGATCACGGTTCTCACGGTGAGCCTCGCGGCCTTCCAGCTCTACACGGCCTTCTTCGGCCTGTTCCCGGCCATGCAGCAGCGCAGTCTCCACATGGCCTTCGTGCTTCCCCTCATCTTCCTCATCTATCCGATGCGAAAATCGTCCCCGACGGCGAGCCCCTCGATTCCTGACTGGATTCTGGCGGCGATCGCGGCGGTCTGCACGCTCTACATCTATTTGAACTATGAGGACATCGCGAACCGCGCCGGAATGTACAAACCCTTCGAGCTCTACCTCGGCGCGCTGATGATCTTCATCGTCTTCGAATCGGGGCGCCGCGTCCTCGGGTACTCCCTGCCGATCTTCTGCGGCTTCTTCCTCTTCTTCGCCTACTTCGGGCGCTCCATGCCCGGACCGTTCCGCCATTTCGGGCTGTCCATCCCGAGGATCATCGAGGAACTCTACCTCACGACGGACGGGCTCTTCGGCCTCGTGACGGGCGTCTCGGCGACCTACATCTACCTGTTCATCCTGTTCGGGGCCTTCCTCGGGTCCACCGGGACCGCGAAATTCTTCAACGACCTCGCGATGGCGCTGACCGGGCATCTCAAGGGCGGCCCGGCCAAGATCGCCGTCCTCTCGAGCGCCCTGATGGGCACGATCAGCGGGAGCACGTCGGCGAACGTCGCGACGACGGGGACGTTCACGATTCCGCTCATGAAGAAGATCGGATACCAGCCCCACTTCGCGGGTGCGGTCGAGGCGGCCGCCTCCACGGGGGGGCAAATCATGCCGCCCGTTCTCGGCGCCGCGGCCTTTATCATCGCCGACACGCTCGGGATCTCGTACCTCAAGGTTCTCGTCGCGTCGGTCGTTCCGGCGATCCTCTACTTCTTCGGGATCTGGTGCAGCCTGAGTCTCGAGGCGTCGAAGCTCGGCCTCAAGGGGCTCGAAAAGAGCATGCTGCCGAAGGCGAAGGACGTCATCCTGAAGAACGGATACAAGTCCATCCCGCTCTTCGGGATCATCTATTTCCTCGTTCAGGGGTACAATCCGCTCTACGCCGCATGCTGGGGCATCATCCTCGCCGTGGTTCTGAGCTTCGTGCGCAAGGAAGACCGGATGGAGCCGAAGAAGTTCATCAAGACGCTCGAGGACGGCTCGAAGAGCGCCCTGTCCGTGGCGGTCGCGTGCTTCATCGTCGGCGTCGTCATCGGAATGATGGGCGCAACCGGCATCGCGCTGCGCGTCGGGGACGCGATCCTCACGATGACGCAGGGGAGTCTCGCCCTCACGCTGATCGCGACGATGCTTCTCGCGATTGCGCTCGGAATGGGAATGCCGACGACAGCGAGCTATGTCATGGCGAGCGCCGTTGGCGCCCCGGCGCTGATCCTTCTGGGCTGCAAGCCGCTCGATGTCCACTTTTTCGTCTTCTATTTCGCGGCGCTCTCCTCGATCACGCCTCCCGTCTGCGTCGGCGCCTACACGGCCGCCGGAATCGCCGGGGCGGATCCGAACAGGACCGCCTTCGCCTCAATACGGCTCGGGCTCGCGGGGTTCATCATCCCGTTCGTTTTCATCTATTCGCCGGAGCTGCTGTTGACGAACGTGACGAACTGGTTCTCGTTCGGCGTCGCCGTCGTGACCGCGTGTGTCGGCGTCTTCTCCCTGGCGGTCGCCACCGAGGGCTACGCTCTCGGGCCGGTTTCGCTTCCTCTGCGGCTCGTCGCGCTGGCGGCCGCGATCCTGCTGATCGTTCCGGGGATCGTTACGGACTCCGTAGGGATCGTGCTTCTCGCGCTGGTCGTCGTTCTCAGTCGCCGCTCCGTGACAGCCGGAACGGGGCGCTGACACATGAATTCCGGGCATGAAAACGCGGTCCCCGGCCGCGGCGTCGCAGGGTCGTTCGAGTCCTGCGACGCGATGGTGATCGTGACGCTTCCCCCGCCCGGAGGGGGGACAAACGCCTCCGGGGGAATATCGCTGAATCTCGAAAGCCCTTCCCTGGCGGTCTGCGGGGAGCGGATGCGGCGCGTGGCGCTCGAAACGCTGCGCGCTCTGGACGTCAACGGCGCGGATGTGGACATCAGGGACAGGGGCGCGCTCGACTGCACGCTGGCGGCCCGCGTCGAGACCGCGGTCCGGCGCGCCCGCGCTTCCGCGGAGGTGAGCCGCCCGTGACGAAGAACCTGCGCCGCAGTTCGTTGTACGTTCCGGGAAACAACCCGTCGATGCTGATCAATGCGGGAATCTACGGGGCGGACGTCCTCGTATTCGACCTCGAGGATGCAGTACCCTATTCGGAGAAGGACGCCGCGCGAACCCTTCTCCGCAACGCGTTATCGACGCTTCGCTATGCCTCCGCCGAAGTAGTCGTCCGGATCAACTCCCTTTCGACGCCGTTCGGGCGGGAGGATCTGGAAATGATCGTCCCGTGCCGTCCGGATGCGATCCGCATCCCGAAGTGCGAGACGGCGCGCGACGTGACGGACGTCGACCGGGCCGTCGGGGAGCTTGAGGCCGCGTCGGGCATCGAACGCGGCTCGATTCGCTTTATGCCGATCATCGAGACGGCGCGCGGCGCGTGGAACGTCATGGAGATCGCGACGGCGAGCCCGAGGGGCACGGCGCTGAACTTCGGCGCGGAGGACTACACGGCGGATATCGGCGCGATCCGCACGAAGGACGGATCGGAGCTTGCGGACCTGCGCGCGCGGATGCTTCTGGCCGCCCGCGTCGCGGGCGTCCAGGCGCTCGACTCGGTCTATTCGGACGTCGCGGACGACAACGGATTGTACGAAGAGGCGCGCCGGGCGCGGATCCTGGGGTTCGACGGCAAGTCGGTGATTCACCCGCGACAGATCCCGGTCGTTCATCGGGCGTTCACGCCGTCGGAGAAGGAAATCGCGGCGGCGCTGCGCGTGGAGCGCGGCCTCGCCGAGGGAAAGGAAAAGGGGGTCGGCGTCGTGGTCGTCGACGGAAAGATGGTCGACGCCCCCGTGCTGAAGCGCGCGCGGAAGGTGCTCGAACTGGCCCGGGCGGCCGGCGCGCTTCCGAAGGAGGAGGAATCGTCATGCCGCTGAACGGCGCGGGGCGGGACGTCCCGGACCGGATCCCCGGATATGGGGAGGTTTGTCCCTTTGCAGCGGACGGAATCCCGGGAACGCCCCCGAGCGAGGCTCCGGAGACGATTCGCGGCGCGGAAACGCGCGGGCGTTCCGGCGCGAAGGTCGTCCCGCTCGAACGGGCCATCGACCTGCTCGACCTGCGCGACGGAATGACGATCTCGTTCCACCATCATCTCCGCGACGGGGACCTCGTCGTTTCGATGGTCCTCGACGCGTTGGCGCGCCGCGGCCTCCGGGGCCTGATCCTCGCGCCGACGGCGCTCTTCCCGGTGCACGAGTCCATCCTGGCGCATGTCCGAAACGGCGTGGTCGCGGGCATTCAGGGCAGCGTGAACGGTCCCGTGGGGCGGGCGGCGTCGGGCGGGATCTTCGACGGCCCCGTCGTGCTTCGCTCGCACGGGGGAAGGGCGCGCGCCGCCGCTTCGGGCGAGCTTCCGGTCGACGTCGCGTTCATCGCCGCTCCGACCGCCGATCCCGAGGGCAACCTGAGCGGCCTGTCGGGGCCGTCCGCGTGCGGTTCGCTCGGCTACGCGCACACGGACGCGCGGTACGCGCGGCAGGTGGTGGCGCTGACCGACAATCTCGTCCCCTATCCGTTGTCGCGCGCGTCCATCGACCAGAGCTGCGTGGACCTGGTGGTTCCGGTCGAACGGATCGGAATCCCTGAACGCATCGTCTCCGGGACGCTTGCGGTCACGAAGGATCCGCTGCGGCTCCTGATCGCGGACCGGACCGCGCGCGTTCTCGACGCGTGCGGCGTAATTGCGTCGGGAATGTCGTTCCAGGCCGGGGCGGGCGGCATCTCGCTCGCGGCGACGGCCGCCGTGCGCGAACGCATGACCGGACGGGGGATCCGCGGAAGTTTCGCGTCCGGCGGCATCACGGGCGATCTCGTGCGGATGCACGAAGAGGGGCTCTTCGATGCGCTGCTCGATGTCCAGTCCTTCGACGCGGAGGCGGTCCGGTCGCTTTCGCGGAATGCCGGGCACCGCGAGATGAGCGCGGCGATGTATGCGTGTCCCGGACCGCGCGGGTGCGTCGTCGACCGACTCGACGCGGCGATCCTGGGGGCGACGCAGGTGGACGTCGACTTCAACGTGAACGTCAACACCGAGTCGGACGGCGTGCTGCTTCACGGCATCGGCGGACACATGGACACGGCCGCCGGCGCCGGCGTGACCGTTATCGTGACGCCGTTGCTGCGCGGCAGGCTCCCGATGGTCGTCGACCGGGTTCTGACGGTCACGACGCCCGGGTCGACCGTGGATGTCATCGTAACCGAGCGCGGCGTCGCCGTGAATCCGGCGAGGCCCGACCTGGCCGAAGCGATCCGGAAGGCGCGGCTGCCCCTGCGCGACATAGGCGACCTTCGCGACGAGGCGTACGCGCTGACGGGCGAGCCCGAAACGCCGCGTTTCGGGGATCGGATCGTCGGCGTCGTGGAGTATCGCGACGGAACGGTCATCGACGTGATCCGGAACGTCGTGTAGAAGAGCGCGGGGGTTCCGTTTCCGATGAACAGGCGATGTGAAGAAGCTCCATGAAGACTGGAAAGCGACAGCGGCGGAGCTGTGAGGGCTCCGTCGCGTCAACCCGGAAACGATGATGCGAAACGTCCTTCTCCTACAGGTGGAGAAGGACGTTTTTTTGCGCGTTTCTGGTGTACGATAGGACAAAATTGTTTTACCGAAAATCGTGCAGAAGGGACGTGACGCAGGTGAAGAAAAACGTCGTTACGATGGTCGTATTTCTTGCCGCTGTGGTGATGATGTCCGTTTCGCTCGCGGGCGAACCTGCCTCGGCCGACGAGACCTGTCTCGTGATCCGGCAGATCGCGCCGGTGATGAAGGCCCCGGGACCGTACACGATGGTCGAGAACGGGCGGGGCGTCGAAATGCGAGACGACATCGAGGCGTGCGTCTATTACGGCAGCCGTGTGACCGTCGCCCCGGCGTCGGGGAAGCACGCGGCGAAGTGGGTGCTGCTGAAATACGAGGGGCAAACGCTCGGGTATATCGAAAAGAACGCGATCGTTCCCTTTCCGGAGTACGAGGCGACCGATCCCGAACCCTACTGCGCGCGTCCGGAGAAGCTGCCGCTCTTCCTGCTCCCGGGGAAATACCCGGCGGAAAAGTACAGCGCCTTCTTCCTGCCTCGCGGCGTAACCGTCACCGGAATCGGAAAGGCGTCTTCGGGCGGGAAGGACTGGATCCTGCTGCGTTTTTCGAGTGTCGGCGCCTCGGAGGAAAACCCGGAGCCGGCGGACGTCCAGACGCGCTACGCGTGGGCGCAGGCCTCGGATCTGACGCGTCTCGGGGCCTCGTACGTCCCGGACCTCTCGAAGGTCGACGAGTCGCGGATTCCGTCGCAGATCATGACGGAGCAGGACGAAAGCATGAAGAAGCGGATCGCCCTCGGGGAGTCCGAGCGCAGGAAGCTCGTCGCCCACGGCTTCTACGTCGACCCGAAGCCGGTGATCCTCGAGACGCTCGAGGTCGACGATCTGGTCGAGTCGTACCCGCGCGTGCGGGACCACGTGACGCCGCTCTTCATCACGGCCGATCTCGGCCTCCACACGTTCCATCTCCTCTTCGACCGCATGCTCCAGAAGGTTGAGGAACGGCATTTCGCGCCGTCGCTTGCGACCCTTCTCGGGCTCATGAAGAAGGGCCTCGCGAACATGACTCCCGCGCTTGCGGCGAACGATGCGGGGAAGGCTGTCGCGTCCGCGGCGTCCGATTACCTCGACGTCGCCTCGGCGCTTCTGACGGGCAAGGGGTCGCTCTCCCCAAGGGGAAAGACCGAGGTCGACCGGATCCTCGCCGCAAAGGAGAAGACGCGCTCGACGCTCTCCGGCCGGGAGGAGGACTACACGCTCTACCGCCCGCGCGGACACTATACGCTCACGCCGGAACTCGGGCGGTACTTCCGCGCGATGAGCTTCCTCGGCGGCGTCACGTTCGGCCTGAAGGCGCAGGACGAAGCGACGGCGCTCCGGAACACCGGCGTCATCGCGGTCCTCTGCGCGCTGCTCGACGATCCGGCGACGCTCGCCGCGTGGAAGAAGGTCTTCGATCCGTTCACGGAACTTGTCGGCGCGTCGAACGACAACTCGTGGTACGACTACAACCCCGTCGTGAAGAGGCTCTTCGCGCCCGACGCTCCCGGAGACGCCGAAAGAATGCGCGCCCTCAACCGCGCGCTCCTCGACGCGAGCCGACCGCCGCTCATTATCGGCGTTCCGGCCCCGAGGACGGGCGCGTCGCAGAAGGAGCGCGAGGACGACGCGATCGGCTTCCGGTTCATCGGCCGGAGGTTCACGTTCGACGCGATGGCTTTCAATATGCTGACGTCGCCCCGTACGGGGACGGACGAGAAGCCGAGGAACCTCCCCGATCCGCTCGACGTCATGGCGGCCCTCGGATCGTCTGCGGCGCGGCTCGAAGCGAAAGCGTTCGAGGGGTTCGCGAAATACGGCGAGAACCTGAAGAAGCTTCAGGAGGCGTGGGCGGCGTTCCCGCGGAATCCGCTCTCGGCGAACGTCTACTCGCGATTGTTGCGGATCTTCTCGGAGTACTTCGAGCCGACGGGGAGCGGGCAGTTCTTCGCGAAGTCGCCGAACTGGGAGTACCGGAAGCTCGTCACGGCCTCGGCGGCCTGGGCGGAGCTGAAGCACGACACGATCCTCTACGGCGAGCAGTCCGGCGCGGAGATGGGCGACGGCGGGGACGTCTGGTACGCTCCCGACTTTCTGTTTCCGGAGCCGCGCGGGTATGTCGAGCCGCAGCCGAAGCTCTTCGGCGCGCTCGCGTCCTGTGCGTCGGGCGTGACGAAATTCCTCTCGAACGCGGGGATCACGGACGAGGAATATTCCGGAAAACTTGCGACCTTCGCCGACCTCATGAAGCGGCTCGCCGCGATCGCGGGGAAAGAGACGGCCGGAGGGGAGATCACGGCCGACGACTACCGCTTCATCCGGGAGTTTCCGTGCGAGCTGTCGCGCGAACTCCTGTTGCCCGAGGACATGCAGCAGCTCTATCCGCCGGTCGCCGACGACGTCCGCGACCGGCTCCGGATGGCGCTCGTCGCCGACGTCGCGACCGACTACTTTGCGGGCCGCGCGCTTTATGTCGCAACCGGAACGCCCCGGTTCATCAACGTCTTCGTCGACGATCCGTGGGGCGGCCCCCGCGTGACGCGCGGCGCGGTCTTCTCGTTCTATTCGTTCGCCCGTCCGCTCGCCTCCGGGCGAATGGACGACGCCGCCTGGAAAAAGCTGGTCTACGGCACGAACCAGAAGACGCTCGACGCGCTGCGGCCGGCCTGGACACGAAAACCGGAGAACTGAGCGCCGGCTGTGCCCGTTCCGCTCGCTTCGCTCGCACAACGGGGTATCGTGTGCGCGCTGCTGGGGACGCTGTTCTTCCCCTGCGGCGCGCACGCCCTCGTCTGTCCGCCGTCGCCCGCCGGAATCCGGCTCGCGGTTTCCGCACAGGCTTCATTCGGCGCCCTTCCGGTCGCAGACGGAATCGTCGGCGGCATCGTCCCGCACCACGACGTCGCCGGGGCGATGATCCTGCGCTTCTACGCGACGCTGAAGGCTTCGGGGGCTTCTCCGAAGCGCGTCGTTCTCATCGCTCCGGACCACTACAGGGCCGGGCGCGGGGCCGTCACGATCTGCGGCGCGGACTGGGAGACCGCGTCCGGGACGCTGCGGGCGGACGCCGCCGTCGTCGGCGCGATCGTCCGTTCCGGCGCGGCGACTCGCGACGACCGTATCTTCGTCCGCGAACACGGCGTGACGACGCACCTTCCGCTCATCCGGGAGACGTTTCCGGATGCGACGGTGATCCCGCTCGCCGTCCGGACATCCGCGTCCGACATGCAACTCCTCGTCCTCAGAAAGCTGCTCCTGCCGTTCCTCCGCGACGGCGGGCTCGTGATCCTGAGCATGGACCTCTCGCACCGCAAATCCCCGGCGGACGCGGCGCGCGAAGACGCCGGAACGTTGCCGGCCCTCGCGGGAATGGATATACAATTCCTTCGCGGCCTCGACATCGACTGCCCCCGCGGTGCGGCGCTCTTCCTCGCGATCGTGCGCGACCTCGGGGACTCGCGTCGCTCGCTGCGCGAGCGGAATGAGCGCGCTGTCGTCCTCGACCATTCGGACTCGGGCGTCATCCGGGACAGGCCGAAAGAACCCTGCACGAGCTACGCGACGATGTTGTTCGCGAAATGATCCGAAAAAATCGGCCTTCCTGTCTCCCGGCCGACTTCGTCCCGAACACGATCCGGAACACGTCCTCGCCGAAACTTGTTGGCAGCGGCGCTCGTTCGCCGCGGGCATGGACGGAGGAGGAGACGACCGGCCGGGTCACGGTTGCGACTCGCATGGACTGTTCGATTATTGTACGATAACCGAAATCCGGCTTCGGGCGAAGCGATGACGGATGTCAGAAAAGGGGGGGCCGGAATGATGAGCTACAAAGTTATCGAGGTATTCACGAGCGAGGACACCCGGTGGCAGGGGAAGCCCGTCTTCGAGGCCATTCTCGATTTCGTGAACGGGCTGAGGGTATCGGCGCGATGCTCGGTTTTTCGCGGGATTGCAGGATGTTACGAGAACGGCGAACTCTCCACGATGAAGCTGGAGATCCTTTCGTTCAAGATGCCGCTGAAGATCGAGATCGTCCTCCCGGCGGCGGAAGCGGAACGCGTTCTGGCGGCCGTCCGTGAGATGGTCGACGACGGCGTTGTCGGCGTCAGGGACCTGAACGTCGTCTCCCACAGGACGGAGAAGCATCTGGTTCCGAGGCATCTTCGCGTACGCGATGTCATGTCGTCGGCTCCGGTCAGTTTCTCCCAGGAAACCTCTCTTGGCGATATCGTCCGCCTTCTGTTGTCGGTCGACTTCAACAGCGTTCCGATCGTTGACGCCGATTCCAGGCCGATTGGTGTCGTGACGCAGGGAGATCTGATTTCGCGCGGAGGAATGCCGGTTCGACTGGGGTTGATGGAGCAGCTTGAATCGGAGCATATCGACTCGGTCCTGGACATGATGGCGGGGAAAACGGCGAAGGACGTCATGACGAGCCCGGCGGTCACCGTTCGGGATGACGAGCGGCTTTCGGCGGCGGTGGACACGATGCTGGAACACAATCTCAAGCGCCTGCCGGTCGTTAATGACAATGGGAAGCTCGTCGGCATCCTCGCGCGCATCGATATATTCCGAACCATCACCGAGGATGCTCCGGACTGGAAAGGAATGCGGGACCGCAATATCGTCGTAGGCAATCTTCGAACGGTCAGGGACGCCATGCGTCCGGACGCGCGCACGGTTGCGCCTTCCGCGTCGGTGGAGGATGTCCTGCGGATGATCGATTCAAACGACATCCAGCGCGTCGTTGTCGTCGACGAAAACGGAAAACTCCTCGGACTGATATCGGACCGGGATCTGTTGCGGCATTTTTCCGGCCATGAGGTCAGCGTCTGGGATCTCGTCATGAGCAAATTCGCTTTCACGAAAACGGGACAACATCACAGGGAGATTGTCGAGCCGGCGAGGAAGAAGAAGGCCGGAGACGTCATGCAGACCGGAGTCCTGACGATCGGAGAGAATGCGACGCTTGACGAGGCGATACGAATGATGACGGAAAAACAGATCAAACGATTGCCGGTCGTGGACGAAGGCGGACGTTTTCTGGGAATTCTGAGCCGCGACTCCCTGCTTCGCGCCGGAACTCACAGGCAGGCGGAACGAATGCACCCCTGAGCCGGAATGGCGGATAGACGGTCTTTTCTCCCGCGATTGCCGCAAACCCGTTCCGGAATTCGGCGATATAATTCCGTAAATGGCGGATAATGAAGCGAAGGTCGGATGATTCGGGAACGAGCCGGGTTCGGAAAGCCGAGTCCCGGAATGAAAGCGACAACTGAAAGCGACAACTGAAAGGGGCGATGATGAGACTCATGAGAATCGACGATGTGCGCGCAATGGAAATTCTGGATTCAAGGGGGAATCCGACGATCCGCGTCTTTGTGGATCTCGAGTGCGGCGTGAGGGGGACGGCTTCCGTCCCGTCGGGAGCGTCGACCGGAGAGAACGAGGCCGTCGAACTGCGCGACGGGGACAAGGGGAGATACAACGGGAAGGGCGTCCTGCGCGCGGTCGAAAACGTCAACGACGTCATCGCCCCCGAGCTTCGCGGCGTGGATTCCTCGGAGCAGGCCGCGATCGACAGGCTTCTCATCGATCTTGACGGAACGCCGAACAAGGGAAAGCTCGGCGCAAACGCCCTTCTGGGCGTTTCGATGGCGGTTGCGAGGGCTGCGGCGGAAGCGACGTCGCTTCCGCTCTACCGGTATATCGGAGGGGCGGGAGCCCGGAGGCTGCCCGTTCCGATGATGAACATCCTGAACGGCGGAAAGCATGCGGAGAACAGCGTCGACTTTCAGGAATTCATGATTGTCCCGCACGGCGCCGACTCGTTCGCCGAAGCGCTGCGCTGGGGGGCGGAGACGTTTCACGCGCTCAAGAAGCTTCTTGGCGCAAAAGGCTATGCGACGTCGGTCGGAGACGAAGGCGGGTTCGCGCCGAACCTCTCCGGGGACGAAGAGGCGTGCGAACTGATTGTCGCGGCGATCCGGTCCGCCGGATACGAACCCGGAACGGACATAGCGATCGCGCTCGACCCCGCCGCCAGCTCGTTCTTCGTCGACGGCGCGTACGAACTGAAAAAATCACATCAGGGAACGAAGACGAGCGCTGAGATGATCTCCCTGTTCGAGTCATGGGTGAAAAAATACCCCATCGTATCGATCGAAGACGGGCTTGCGGAAAACGACTGGGACGGCTTCCGGAACATGACGTCGGCGATCGGGCCGGAGATCCAGATTGTCGGCGATGATCTCTTCGTCACGAATACGGCCTTCATCGAACGGGGAATCCGCGAAAAGGCGGCGAACGCCGTGCTGATCAAGCTGAACCAGATCGGAACGGTCACGGAGACGATCGAAGCCATCGACATGTGCCGCAAGGCCGGATGGGGATACGTCATTTCGCATCGTTCCGGCGAGACGGAAGACGCCTTCCTTGCGGATTTCGCGGTCGCCATGGGCGGAGGGCAGATCAAGACCGGCTCGGCGTGCCGCAGCGAACGCATCGCCAAGTACAACCGCCTCCTCGAGATCGAATACGAGCTTGGCGAGGCCGCGCTCTTCGGGAAACCCTGAGGCGCGGAGGATCCCCGTCCATAGAGGAGCGTTCCATGCGCCGCGATCCTTTGTTCCCCGGATCGCGGCGCATGGCGTCTACGGACGCGACGCCGCCCTCCCGACGGCCGTTTCGATGCGCGCGCGGAGCGTGCAGTCGAGCGCGCCCCGGTCGTCGATCCGGACGGCGGCTCCGGTGACGCCCCGTCGCTCGAGTATTTCCCGGGCGGTTGCGCGCATCCGATCGCCGAACTGGCGTTCGACGGGGCTCGTGACGGAGATCTCGATCCCGTCAGAATTCGGCCCGACCGTCACCATCGCGTCGCTCGATTCGAGCGACCCCGCGCTTGCTGTCCTGTCGATCATCACTGGGATTCAACTCCTTTTCCTGGCGAATGGTTCTTCCCGGGAAGCAGGCCCTCAGTGCCGCCCGGTCCCGACCGATATCCGTTTCCAGAGCGCCGCGCTTTCCGGGTCGCTCTCTTTCCTTCGTTCGATCGCGACGAGTGCGTCGTAGGTCGTCGCGGGGAGCAGCGTCTTCGCATCGGAAAGCCGCCCCTCGCGGATGAGCCGACGCACGCGCGACGCCGACACGGCCTCGCCGTCGCGTTCGACCCTCGGGATCTCCGTGACACGGACGCCTCGGGACGGAAGCACGCGCTTCAGGGCCTCGTTGTACGTCCTCGTGACGGGGCAGAAGGGCTCGGTCCCGACGAAGCGCTCCGTGACGCGAAGCGCGGGGGCGATCCGCTCGGCGAATATCGTCGCGTCGAGCGTCGCGTGGACCTGCGCCACGGCGTCGTCGCGCGTGAAGTACGACGGGAAGGTCCGCGACGAGATGACGTACGCTCCGCCGCCAAGGACGGTCACGTTCGCCAGGTCCGCCGTCCCGTCCCGAACGAGCGCAAAGCGCAGGTCGAACGGGAAGGCCGAACGGTCCTCCTCGACGACGAGGACGTAGAGGTGCGGCGCGCGCGCGGCGGCCGTTTCGAGCAGATATCTGTGGCCGAGCGTGAACGGGTTTGCGTTGACGACCGCAGCCCCCGCACCGTCCGGCCGTCCGGCCGAGATCCCCGACAGCGCGGACAAAAACCGGGCGAGGCCGCCGCGCTCCCTCCCCGCGACGGACCACTCCAGGAGCGCGGCGTCGCCGGTCCTGGCGACGAGGTCGAACGAGAGCGCCTGAAAGACCGGAACGGTCTCCGGTTTCGTGAACACGTACAGCTCCGTCTTCCCCTGCCGCAGCGCTTCCTTCACGAGCGCGGAGACGATCCGCGCGGCGACGCCTTCGTCGCGGCATCCGGGGAGCGCGCCAAGTCCCTGGATCGTCGCGCCGGCCAGGGATCCAGTCCCGACGAGCCGGTCCGAGCCGTCGAAGATCCCCAGGATCCGGTCGCCTTCGTCCGTCTCCGGAACGGAGAGGCCGAGGCGCGCCAGAAGCTCGCGCCGCTCCCGCCCCTCCGGTCCGGCGTCGCGGATCCATCGTTCCGTGAGCGCGGTGAACATCGCGGTCCTCTCAGCGCTTCGGTGTCGCCGCGAGGTTCAACAGCCCGCCCGCGAGGAGAATGCCGCGTTCCCGTTCGGAGAGCGGGCAGAGCAGGCGCAAGCGGCGGCCGTCCGCTTCGACTTCGACGGCGCCGTGTTCGAGCGCCTTCCGGACGCCGCGCAGGACGACGCGCCGTGCGCCCTTCGGGGCGAAGATCGCGTAGTGCGACGGGTCTTCGAACTGAAGCGGCAGGATGCCGAAGTTGATCAGGTTCTGCCGGTGGATTCGCGCGAAGGATTTCGCGATGACGGCCCGGACGCCGAGATAACGCGGCGCGAGCGCCGCGTGCTCGCGGCTCGACCCCTGGCCGTAGTTGCCTCCGGCGACGATGACTCCCGCACCCGATTCGCGCGCCCGCGCCGGGAAGGTCGGGTCGACGAGTTCGAAGCAGTGCTTCGAGATCTCCGGGATATTCGACCGCAGCGGCAGGATCTTCGCCCCGGCGGGCATGATGTGGTCGGTCGTGATATCGTCGCCGAGCACAAGAAGAACGTCCGTTTCGATGTCGTCGTCGAGGGGCGGGAAGACCGGCAGCGGGGCGATGTTCGGCCCCCTCGATATCTCCACGGACGCGCCGTCTTCGGGCGGCGGGACGATCATCCGGTCGTCAGAGGGAAGCGTCTCGGGCCACGCGGGTTTCGGGTACGCCCCGAGCGTCCGCGGGTCGGTGATGCAGCCCCGCAGGGCGGACGCGGCGGCCGTTTCGGCGCTCGCGAGATAGACGCGCGCGTCTTTCGTGCCCGTTCGCCCCTCGAAGTTCCGGTTCGACGTGCGCAGGCTCGCGCCTCCCGAACGCGGGGCCTGGCCGATGCCGACGCACGGGCCGCAGGCGCTCTCGAGGATCCGCGCGCCCGACTCCGCGAGATCGGCGAGTTCGCCGCCGCGCGAGAGCTGAACGACCGTCGAGCGCGACCCCGGAGCGATGCAGAGCGAGATGTTCGGCGGGACGACATGTCCCCTGAGGATCGCCGCGACGCGCGCCATGTCGAGGTACGATCCGTTCGTGCAGCTGCCGATGAAGACCTGGTCGAGCGGCGTTCCCGCGACCTCCCGGACCGGGACGACCGCGTCCGGGCTGTGGGGCAGCGCGATGAGCGGCTCCAGCGCGGCGAGGTCGATGCCGACGGTCTCGTCGTAGGTCGCGTCCGGGTCGGCTTCGAGCGGAACGAAGTCGCGTTCCCTGCGGTGCATCTTCAGAAATTCGCGGGTCCGGTCGTCGCTCGGAAAGACGGACGAGGTCGCACCGAGTTCGGCCCCCATGTTCGTGATGGTCCCGCGTTCGTAGACCGAGAGCGACGCGACGCCGGGGCCCGCGTATTCAAAGATCTTTCCGACGCCGCCGCTCGTCGAGAGCCGGCGCAGGAGTTCGAGGACGATGTCCTTCGCGGAGCACCAGGGCGGGAGCGACCCGGTCAGCAGCACCCGGACGATCCGGGGCATTCGTACGACAAACGGATGTCCGCCCATGGCCATCGCGACGTCGAGGCCGCCCGCGCCGATCGCGAGCATTCCGAGCCCGCCGCAGGTCGGCGTGTGGCTGTCGGAGCCGAGGAGCGTCTTTCCGGGAATCGCGAACCGCTCCAGATGCACGAAGTGGCAGATGCCGTTCCCCGCACGCGAGAGATACGCGCCGAACTTCGCGGCGGTCGTCGCGAGAAAGGCGTGATCGTCAGCGTTCTCGTATCCCGTCTGGAGCGTGTTGTGATCCACGTAGCTCACGGAGCGTTCCGTCCGGACCCTCGGAATTCCCATCGCCTCGAACTCCAGGAAGGCCATTGTCCCGGTCGCGTCTTGGGTCAGCGTCTGATCGATGCGCAGCGCTATCTCCGCGCCCGGTTCGCAGGGCGTACCCGGCGCGCAGTGCGATCGGATCAGCTTCTGTGCGCAATTGTGTCCCACGGATGTCCCTTCTCTCCCTTTACAGAATAGTATGGCAGGGATTAGTATATCGCAGGAAGCTCATTTTGGATCATGGATCCAAGATCCAGTTACGAATTTTCGGGGAGGTGCGACGCCCATCACGCCGTTTTCCGAAGTCATTCCTGTCATGAAGTCCTACCGGGAGGTGATCTACGACTACCTCCGCAAGGCGATCATCAAGGGGGAGCTGCCGTCGGGGACGCAGATCAAGGATTCCGAACTCGCCGAGCGTTTCGGCGTGAGCCGGATGCCCGTGCGCGAAGCGCTCCGGAAGCTTGAGGCTGAGGGACTCATCGAACGCAAATCCGGCAAGGGGATCGTCGTGACCGGGATCACGCGCGAGGAGATCGCGCACATCTTCGCGATCCGGAAGGCGATCGAAGGTCTGGCGGTCCGGTACGCAGCGCGGAAGATCTCCGCCGACGAACTCGGCGCGTTGCGCGACGTGGTCCTCGAGGCGGCCGATATCCGGGCGCGCGTTCCCGGGGATGCGCTCGCCGAGGCGCTGATCCCGCTCGCGGCCCGGTTCAACCGGATTCTCATCGATGCGTGCCGGATCCCGCGACTGATCGCCCTGATATGGACGCACCGTGATTACCTGCAGCAGTTCAGCGTGGTGCGCGTGATCATTTCGGCGCGCCTCTGGAAGAGCTTCGAGACGCGCGAACGGCTTCTCGGGCTTCTCGAATCGAGGGACGAGGAGGCTGCGTGCGCCCTCTGGCAGGAGCACCTCGACGCATCCTTCCGGTCGTTTTTCGAGGCCATCGACATGGAACCGGGACAGGACTACGTCTGATGCTCACAGCGACGTGGAGGGGGAACGCGTTTTTCGAGATCGAGGCGGATGGCGTGCATCTCGCCGTTGACCCGTGGATCCGGGGGAACCCGGGGTGTTCGCTCCGGATGGACGAATTCCGGCCCGGGCGGCTGACGCACGTCTTCGTCACACACGGTCACCCGGGGCACTGGGGACGCGGCGACTCCGCCGAAATCGCCGCCGCCTGCGGCGTCACGCTTTTCGCGCCGCGTCCGCTTGCGGAGCACATACGGAAAGTGCGAGGCCCGAACACCGTCGTCTGCGGAGTGGAGAACGGATGGACGTTCCCGGGCGAAGGTTTTTCCGCGGAATTCCGCGTCTGCCCGCATCCGGAATCGCCGGTCCTTTCGCCTGAAGACGCGGCCGTTCCGTCCGAGCCGAACGGGTTCTACCGCTTCACGCTGTGCGGGCATACCGTCGTGCATGTCGGTGACGGTCTGCCCGATCCGGTGTTCGATGAAATACGAAGGAAGGGGCCGCCCATCGACCTCGCCTGTCTTCCGCTCTGGGGGTCGGGGATGGCCGCCGGTATGGAGGACGCCGTCGCGCGTCTGCTCCAGATCGTCGAAGCCCTCCGACCGGTGCGTGTGGCGTGTCATAACCGTTTCGATCCCGCGCTTCGGGCGTGGAACGTCGTGTGCGACCGGCTCCGCCGGGAATTTCCGGACGTCGAACTGCTTCCGCAGCGGCTCGACGCGGGCGTTACGATTTTGTAAGGCGATCCGACGCCCGGAGAGGGCGTCTATACGAAAGGGAGGGGTGCAGGAATGAGAAAGGCTCTTGGAATCGGCGTTCTTCTGATGGTGGTTCTGTGCGGCGCGACGCTCGCGCAGGCGGCGTGGGCTCCGGTGAGGCCCGTGGAGATCGTGGCTCCCGCGGGACCCGGCGGCGGCTGGGATCTTCTGGCCCGAACGATGCAGAAAGTCCTGACCGAAGAGAAGATCCTGAGCGTGCCCGTGCTCGTCACGAACAAACCCGGCGGGGGCGGCGCGACCGGATGGACGTACCTCAAGAGCAAGAAGGGACAGGGCGAGTTCCTTGCGGTGACCTCCGCGCTCATCCTGCAGAACAACCTTCTCGGAAAGAGCGATCTGACATTCAGGGACTTTACGAACGTCGCGAACCTTCAGACCGAATGGGAAGTCGTCGCAGTCGCCGGCGACGCCCCCTGGAAGACGGGCAAGGAATTCTTCGAGGCGCTGAAGAACGATCCGTCGACAATGCCGATCGGCGTCGGCCCGGCGTTGGGAAATAACGATCATGTCCAGTTCCTGATGCTCGCGAAGGCCTATGGCGTGGATCCGACGAAGATCAAGTTCGTTGTCTACCCGAACACGGCGGCCGAGCAGATTCCCGCAGTAATGGGAGGCCATATCAAGGCGATCACGATCAGCATGGCGGAAACGCTGGAGCAGCACAAGGCCGGAAAGATCCGGCTCATCGGCATCAGCTCGCCCGAACGACATCCGCTGCTTCCCGATGTCGCCACCTGGAAAGAACAGGGGATCGACCACGTATTCCCGCACTGGCGGGGTCTGATCGCGGCGCCAGGGATCACGGACGACATGAAGGCGTTCTGGAACGATGCGATTGCGAAGATGGTCGCGAGCAAGACGTGGAAGGAATCGCTCGCGAAGCTCGGCTGGGATCCGTACTACCTCAACGCCGCAGATGACGAAGCGTTCCTGGCCAAAACGAACGAGAGTTCGAAGGAACTCTTCAAGGCGGTCGGCCTTGTGAAATAAAAACGGGAGCGGCGAGGGGCGTCTCTTCACGGAGAACGCTTCCCGCCGCTTTTTCTTCTCTTTGCGGTTGTGCGGATTCACACGACCGAAGCACGAGACCGCTTCCCCGCCGCTTTCGGGGGGGAAGATCGAAGGAGGGTTCTCATGACCAAGAATACGGCTGCCGGACTTTTCGCACTCGTTCTTGGGGCGGCGTATCTCATCGCATCGTTCCGGCTCCCTGAAGTCACGGCCGGGGATGAAATCGGGCCGAAGCTCTTCCCGATCATCATCGGCGTGATCGTCATGTTGTCCGGCGGAGCGCTGGCATTGTCGGAACGTCGCTCGCAACAAAAAAGCCCGGAGGGGAAGAAGGACCTCTTCTCCTTCCGCTTCGTCGAAGAACGGGATGTCTGGGTCCGGATCATGCTGACAATGATCTGCGGCATCGTCTACGGTTTGGTTCTCGACTGGCTCGGGTACGTCATCGCGACGATCCTCTTCATGTTTTTCGTGGCGTCGTTCGTCAACGTGCGGCGTCATCTGGAAAACGCGATCATCGCGGTCTCCTTTTCAATCGTGAGTTTCGGCGCTTTCGCGGTGCTATTGAAGCTGAGCCTGCCCAGGGGATTGCTGGGTTTTCTGCCCTTCTAGGACAGACACCCCTCACTTCCGGAAAGAGGAGGGATTCGTTTAATGGACGCGATCTTTCAGAATCTGGCCATAGGACTCCAGACGGCGATGCTGCCGATCAATATCCTCTGGGTCTTCATCGGCGGGCTTCTCGGCACCGTGACCGGCATGTTGCCGGGGCTCGGACCCGCCACAGGCGTGGCCATCCTGATCCCCATCACGTACGGCATGAACCCGGCCACGGCGCTCATCACGATGTGCGCCGTGTACTACGGCGCGATGTTCGGCGGGTCGCGCGCCTCGATCATGATCAATACGCCGGGCGACTCTTCGGCGATCGTTTCCTGTTTCGACGGCTATCCGATGACGAAAAACGGACAGGCGGGGCCGGCGCTCGCGATCTCCGCGATCGCGTCGTTTATCGGCGGAACTATCGGGATGCTTTTCATGATTTTCCTCACGCAGCCCGTCGCGTCCGTCGCGCTCAAGTTCGGCCCCGCGGAAATGTTCTCGCTGATGATCTTCGCTCTCACGGCGACGGTGACGCTCTCGGAGGGGAGTCTTCTGAAGGGCTTCATCTCGATGGGCATCGGCTTCATGCTGGCGACGATCGGCATTGACGGCCAGTCGGGCGTGATACGCTACACGTTCGGCATCGAAGACCTGCAGGACGGGATCGATTTCCTCGTGGTCATGATCGGACTCTACGCGGTTGCGGAGGTTTTCAAGAACTACAGGGACATCAACACCCAGTACAAGGTGGACGCCAGGACCATAGGAAAGGTCTGGGTGAGCTGGGCGGACTTCAAAAAGTGTCTCATGCCCATGCTCCGGAGTTCGCCGCTCGGTTTCGTCGTCGGCGTCCTGCCGGGAATGGGCGGGACGATCGCGACGTTCATGTCCTATGCGATGGAGAAATCGCTCAGCAAACACCCCGAGAAGTTCGGCAAGGGCGCCATCGAAGGCCTTGCGGCGCCGGAGGCCGCGAACAACGCGTGTTCCTGCGGCGCGATGGTGCCGCTCCTCACGCTCGGCATTCCCGGTTCGGGGACCACGGCCGTCATGCTCGGCGCGCTGATGATGCTCGGCGTGCGCCCCGGCCCGATCCTCTTCCAGCAGCACCCTGAGATCGCGTGGGGCGTCATCGCGTCGATGATCGCCGGGAACATCATCCTTCTCATCATCAACCTCCCGCTCGCCATCCCTCTGGTGCAGCTGCTCCGGATCCCGCAGCGCATCATGCTCCCGCTGATCCTGGGCATGGGGTATATGGGGACGTATTTCCTGAACTACAGCTCCTTCGATTTCATCCTGGTTTCGCTGTTCGCGCTCGGCGGCTATCTGTTGATGAAGCTCGACATTCCCCTGCCGCCGCTGGTGCTTGCGCTCATTTTGGGCGGAATGACGGAACAGGCGTTCCGGAACGCTATGGTCATCGCCAACAGCAATCTTCTGTTCTTCCTGGAAAAACCGATTTCGCTCACGCTTCTGGTGTTGGCCTGTCTCTCGATCGTCTATTCCCTGCGGAAGCGTCGGAAGATCACCGAAATTCATCCGTAAGGAGGAATGTGCGTGAAATCCTCGAAGCCGCTGCGGTCGCTCCTGTACGTACCGGGAAACACACCGTCAATGGTGCAACACTGCATGGTTCTCGGGGCGGACGCGGTCATCCTGGATCTCGAGGACGCCGTGGCGCTGTCGGAGAAGGACGCGGCGCGCCTTCTCGTCCGGCATGCGCTCGAGACGCTGGATTTCATGGGGACGACCGTGTTCGTCCGCGTGAACGGCGCGGATACGCCCTTTTTCGAGGATGACCTCCGCGCGATCATTCCGGCCCGCCCGGACGGCATCCGATTGCCGAAAACCGACGGTGCGGAGGACGTCCTCCGCGCCGATGCGCTGTTGCGACGCATCGAGCGCGAGGCCGGGCTGCCGGAACGAAGCGTGGTCATCCACGCCATGGTGGAGACGGCCCGCTCGCTGCTCCATGCGTACGACGTCGCCTCCGCGAGCCCGCGCGTTTCGGGAATCTCCATCGGAGGGCAGGATTTCGCCGCCGACCTCGGCATCCGGCGGACACGGGACGGCGGGGAGCTGCTTTACGCGCGGGCCGCGATCGCAGCGGCGGCCAAGGCCGCCGGCGTCGATGCGTTCGACACGGTCTTCACCGACGTGAACGATTGCGAAGGACTCTACGCCGACGCAGCCGCCGCCGTGAACATGGGCTTCAGCGGCAAGGCCGCGATCCATCCGTCGCAGGTCGCCGTGATTCACCGGGCGTTCCGTCCGGAGGAAAAGGAGGTCCGAAAGGCGGCTCGCGTCGTTCGGGCGGCACGCGAGGCCGAAGATCGGGGCGTCGGCGTCATCGCCGTCGACGGCCGAATGGTGGACGCCCCGGTGGTTGCGCAGGCGCTCCGGACGATCGAACTTGCGCGCATCGCGGGAATGGAGGTTCCGACAGAATGAGCGGGACGAAAAACGGCATCGGACGGATCATCCCGGATGAACTCCTTGCGGGGGCGCACGGCCGGCTCGTTCCATACGGTCGGGAAGTTTCCACCGCGGGGAGGTGCGCCGTGCGGGAGGCCGCGCGCGGACGAAAGGTCGTCCGCGACATCAAAGAGGCCATCCGTCGCAGCGGACTGCGCGACGGAATGACGATATCGTTCCATCACCACTTCCGGAACGGCGACTTCGTGCTGCCGATGGTCCTTCAGGCGATCGGCGAGATGGGAATCCGCGACATCACGCTCGCGCCGAGCTCCCTGACGGACGCGCACGAATGCGTCGCGGACCTCGCCGAACGGGGCGTCGTCACGACGATCCACACATCCGGCGTCCGGGGCCGAGTGGGGCAGGCCATCTCGTCGGGCCGAATCCGAAACCCGGTCGTGATCCACAGTCACGGCGGCAGAGCGCGCGCTCTGGCCGAAGGGTCGATTCGGGTGGACGTCGCGTTCATCGCGGCCCCCGCGTGCGACCCTTCGGGGAATCTGACGGGCGCGACCGGGCCGTCCGCGTGCGGCTCGCTCGGCTACGCCATGGTGGACGCGCGCTACGCGAAACACGTCGTCGCCGTCACGGACACGCTTCTCGGCGGTCCGCTCCCCGGGCGCGTCTCGATCCCGCAGTATCTCGTGGACCAGATCGCGGTCGTCCCGTCGATCGGAGACCCGTCGAAGATCGCGACGGGCGCGACGCGCATCACGCGCGACCCCCTGAGCCTCGTCATCGCGGAGAACGCCTTTCGCGCAATCCGCGCGTCGGGGCTGATCGCGCCGGGCTGCTCCTTCCAGGTCGGCGGAGGCGGCGCGAGCCTTGCGGTCGCCCGCTATGTCCGCGAATACATGCTCGAAAAAAAGATCCGGGGATCGTTCGGGCTCGGCGGAATCACGGCGTCGATGGCGCAGATGCTTTCAGACGACCTCTTCGAGGTGCTCTACGACGTCCAGAGCTTCGACGCCGCCGTCACGGAATCCATCGCGACGAACCCGCGCCACGTGGAGATCGACGCCGCGTGGTATGCGGACCCATCTGCGGCCGGGTGCCTCGTCGACGATCTCGACGTCGTCGTCCTCGCGGCGCTCGACGTGGACGTGGACTTCAATGTCGACGTGCTGTCGGGGC
>CAZVUT010000002.1:0-89504 GCA_964630155.1 uncultured Synergistaceae bacterium | reverse complement strand
CGAGAACAAGGCAAACGGTGTCGGCGATTCGTATGATGTCGATCTCCGATTGCCCGACGCCTACGGTTTCGATGAGGACGACATCACACCCCGAAGCGTCGAGGATCATCGCCGTATCCTTTGTCCCCGTGCTGATTCCTCCGAGAGCGCCGCGCGATCCCATGCTCCTTATAAAAACACTCGGGTTCTCCGCATGGCCCTGCATTCGTATGCGATCGGCAAGAATCGCACCGCCGGAAAAAGGGCTTGAAGGGTCGACCGCGATAACGCCGCAACGTTTCCCGTGTTCCGTATAGTCCGAAATCAGCTTATCGACGAGCGTACTCTTTCCGGATCCCGGACTGCCCGTTATGCCTATCACATGCGCACGTCCCGTATGCGGGTATAAATCACGCATCAGAGATTCCGCATCGGCGCTTCCGGATTCGACCAGGGTAATCGCTCGCGCAATTGAACGACGGTCCCCCCGGAGGACTCCTTCAGACAGTTTCTTCACGAAGGGATGCTCTCTCCAAGCTCGTCTTCGCGTTTCTTCTGCACCGACGTCTGAAGCCACGAGACGCATTCTCCGGTAGGCGTTCCCGGTCCGAAAACCGCGGAAACGCCGAGGCTTTGCAGCTTTGGTACGTCGGAATCGGGAATCACGCCCCCACCGAAGACGACCACATCATCGGATTTCTTTTCCCGAAGAAGCTCGATGATTCGTGCAAAATAGAACTCATGGGCGCCTGACAAAATGCTGACTCCTATTGCGTCGGCGTCCTCCTGGATGGCGGTTTCGACTATCTGCTCGGGAGTTTGCCGGAGTCCCGTGTAGATGACTTCCATTCCGGCGTCGCGAAATGCGCGCGCAATGACTTTCGCTCCGCGGTCATGTCCGTCGAGCCCTGGTTTTGCGACGATGACACGAATTTTTCTATCCTTCATGGGCGACCATCTCTCCTCTCGTACTAAAGGATGATATTTTCTTTGTATTCTCCAAAGACTTCACGGAGCACGCCGCATATTTCGCCTTCCGTAGCGTAGCTTCGGACAGCTTCGATAATATGTGGCATAAGGTTTTCGGATTCGTCGAGCGCCGCTCTTCGAATATTCGCCAGATTGTCGCTTACAAGAAGGTTGTCTCTATGTTGCTTCATCTCCTGTAGCTTTTGGATCTGCCCCGTCCCGACGGCTGCATCGACACGAAGAAGCTGAAGATCTTTCTTTTCGTCTTCGGCCTGGAACTGGTTGACGCCGACGACGGTAATTTTGTTCTTTTCGACGGCAAGCTGATATTCGTACGAAGCGTCCTGAACCTGCTTCTGCACGTACCCGTTTTCAATGGCCGGGAGCATGCCGCCGAGTTCGTCTATCGTCTTGATATATTCAAAAGCCTGACGTTCAATTTCGTTCGTGAGCGCTTCGATTACATAGCTTCCTCCGAAAGGATCGATCGTGTCAGTGACTCCCGACTCGTACGCAATGACCTGTTGGGTTTTTAGCGCAATCCCGACGCTCTTCTCGGTCGGCAGGGCGAGGGCTTCGTCCATGCTGTTGGTATGCAGGGATTGCGTCCCGCCGAGCACTGCGGCGAGCGCCTGAAGCGTCACCCGAATGATGTTGTTTTCGGGCTGCTGCGCCGTGAGCGTGCACCCCGCGGTCTGTGTGTGGAACCGCAACATTTGCGCGCGCTCATCCGTGACTCCGAAGCGATCCTTCATGATCTTCGCCCACAAACGACGCGCGGCGCGGAATTTCGCCACTTCTTCAAGGAAATTGTTGTGGGCGTTGAAGAAGAAAGACAAACGTCTTCCGAATACGTTCGGATCGAGTCCTGCCTTTTGCGCGGCTTCGACGTAGGCGATGCCGTCCGCGAGCGTAAACGCGACTTCCTGCACAGCGGTGCTCCCGGCTTCACGAATGTGGTATCCGGAAATTGAGATCGTGTTCCATTTCGGAACGTTCTGGCTGCAGAAGGCGAATATGTCCGTAATGAGTCGCATGGACGGCTTTGGGGGAAATATGTACGTTCCGCGTGCAATATACTCTTTCAGAATGTCGTTCTGAATGGTGCCGGAAAGTTTGTTCATGGGAATTCCCTGTTTCTCTCCGACGCAGATATACATTGCCAGAAGGACACTTGCAGGAGCATTGATCGTCATTGACGTCGAGACCTTGTCCAGCGGAATTCCTCCGAAAAGGATTTCCATGTCCGCCAGACTGTCGATCGCGACGCCGACCTTGCCGCATTCCCCCTGCGCCATCGGATGGTCGGAGTCGTACCCTATCTGTGTCGGAAGGTCAAAAGCAACAGAGAGCCCGCTGGATCCTTGCGAAAGAAGATACCGGTACCTGTTGTTCGACTCTTCGGCGGTCGAAAAACCGGCGTACATACGCATGGTCCAGTGCTTTCCACGATACATCGTCGGCTGGACGCCCCGCGTAAAGGGATAATCTCCGGGAAAGCCAAGATCACGCGTATACTCAGAATCTTTTAGGTTCTCCGGAGTATACAGACGATCAACAGGAATCCCGCTCAATGTTGTGAATTCTTCCTTTATCTCCTTGTTTCTCTCAAGTGTGGCCTCGACGGATTGTTGGTATGCACTCAATTTCTCCTGAAAAAGCTGTTTGCTCATATCGTCCATCGGCTACGCCTCCTCCATTTAACGTTCTGGAATTCTGTTCCCCCATAATGGGAGCCAATCACGTGAATGGTACGCACCAAGATCGAGGAAAACGGAAAGCAGAGATCGTCCCGGATATCCTGATGTTGTCATGTCTTCGGGAATCGGTATTTTGATAGTCATGGGTCTGGGGGCATTGAATGTCTTTTCCGGAGCTTTGACAGGTAACGAATACAGAATCCTTCCTCCCGTGATTGTGGAAAGTCGAATCATTTGCGGCTCGGGAGCAGAGAGCGCGTAGACAAACACGGAAATCGCATTCATGAGACACAATCCCGCGAGGCGCTCAGAATCCTCAGCCGTGAATCTGATGGAACTGTCAAGGATAAGAGTATCGAAGCGGCTTCTGCCGGGACTCCAGACCTTCTCAAGATAACTGCAAACCGCAGCGCCGTTCTTCACAGCAGTTTTTTTCGGATAGGAAACGTTTTCGGCGGAGCCTTCCCGCAAGAAAAAAGGAGGAAGACCTTCCATTACGATTGGAGGAGACTCGTTCGCTTTCGCCGGAAAAACGCGTTCTCCCCAGACGGCGTGCCCGATAACAGGATTGTCTGTATGCGGGCCAGTCATCGGAAAGCTTGCTGTAGCATTCATGGAAAAGAGCGTTGATTCGTTTTCCTGCGATAGCTGGGGATCATAGACGGAGAGAAAACCGGAGAAATCGGCAATGCTCCCGTATTCGACCTCCCAGGCGCGAAACATGCGGACGTCAAAGCAGAGCATAGAATTTTTGACCTCCGCCAAAGCCCATCCGTCTCGGACTTCGAACCGAAAATCAGATTGAATCAAAGCTCTTTCAAGAGGAGCGAAAGAAATTTTCGATAACAAGCCATCCTCCGAGAGAGCGAACAGTTCTCCCCATGAGGACCAGCAGAGATCACGCACCTTAGAGTAGTTCAGAGACGCTAGAGTCCGGTTCCCGGTCGAAATATCCACAACTGAGATACTGCCGTTATTCCTGTCGCCGACTGCAAGCCAATGCCCATACAAGGAAAGCGACACCGGCTCAAAAGGAACGTTCGTGTCTTTCGGAGCCCAAGCGGACAAGATAAGGGCTCTTTCGATATCTATTTCTTCTATGCGTCTGGAGTCAATGTTGGCCACAAGCATGCGCCGGTTGTCGAGAAGAACCGCATCGGAAAAAGCGCCCGTGATTTTGGATCGGGATTCTGTGCGATCTTTACTAATATGTATCATAGCGCCATCTTTGCAAAGAACGAGGAAAGAATCTGTGCCGATCGGCAGCGAAGCGACAGGATGATCCGCGTGAATGCGTCTCAGGAGACTCCCGCTTGCGTCGAAGATGAGAACGGAATTTCCGAGCGAATCGCATACAATGATCCCGTCCGAAAAGGATCTTGTCTTGCCAAGCCCGACGACGCCCGGCTGATGCGTGACGCCAAAGGAAAATAACGACGCGACGGGACGTTCGACGACGTCTCCGGTTGTAATCTTTGTCGAGAAAGAAAAAAAACGTTTGAGAAAGTTTTGTTCACTTTGAAGCTGTGAGAAGAAACGACGTGATGAATCATCTCTTGGCCGGACTTCCAGATAATAGCCAATCGCTTTTTTCGCTTCCTCGTACCGTCCCGTCCTCCTAAGAATCATTGACTTCAGGAGATAATAGTCGACAAGATATGTGTTTGCGCGCAGCGCCTTTTCCAGATCCGAAGAGGACGCATCATAGCGTCGTCGAATAAACTGGTCGTAAGCGCGAAAAAACAGACGCTCGGATTCGAGGCGTTTGCTTTGAGGAAGCACGGAGCCTTCCCCAACATCCTGCGAAAGTGCGAGCGCCGCTTCAGACCGTGAAAGACAAAAAAGCGACAAAAAAAACGACAAAACAATTGTACAAAATCGCATTCGCATCATACTTTCCCTTCACGTTTACGGATGATTTACGACAATTCCCGCTATGGAATAGAAACCGAGAACGATAGCCCCCCCGAACAGAAACCCGAGAAGCATGCGAAGATAAAGCACCCATAAGGCCCCGCCGGGCCAATCGCCTGACTGAATCCGTACAACGACGCGAGCCACGAAAAGAGCTCCGAGAAACATTCCAAGGGCCAGAAGAGCCTGGACATTGATCTGGGGCATGTATCCATCGCCTCGCTAAAAGAGTTGCGGAAGAGCTTCCTTCAATTCTATGCGTAAAGCATAACGCGCGAAATCGGTTACGACTACCTTCAATGCATCGCACAATGGAAAATATGATAGATAAATATGATAAAAATACCTGTCTAAAAAACCCGACGTGAGTCGGGTTTGGTTACGCTAGGTTTGTGTTCCGGCAATCGGAACGATCGATATGGATTTGCTTCAGGACCGCTATCGCGACTTCAAGAGCCCTTTTGCCGTCGGTAATGCCGACAAGAGGTTGTTTTCCCTCTCTCGCGCACGAGACGAAGTGCTGTAATTCAAGTTTGAGAGGCTCGCTCTTTGGAAAAACCGGGTGTTCAATCACTTCGACGAGACTGTTGTTTTGGCGTACACAACGATTTATGGCCACATCCTGCGTTTCATAATTGACGGAAACGTAGCGTTCCGGCTCCATGATCTCAAGCTGGCGTAACCTTCGTTCCGAGACGCGGCTGACGAGAACGTGCGCCATAACGCCATTCGCGAAAGTAATTTGCGCCGACGCAATGTCCTCGTGATCCGAACGAACGCAGCGTCCCGTTGCCGAGATGGAAGAGATTTCGGAATGAACGAGGGAGAGAATGATATCGATATCGTGGATCATGAGATCAAGCACGACGCCTACATCACTGATTCTTGGCGAGAAAGGGCCGAGACGTCTGGACTGGAGAAAGAGCGGTTCCTTGACTATTTTCGATATGTAATGAACCGCGCTGTTGAATCTTTCGATGTGGCCGACCTGGAGGACCAGCCCGGAATCGGCCGCCAGACGTAAAAGGTCTTCGGCCTCGCTTACGGAGGTAGTCACCGGTTTTTCAATGAGAACATGAATTCCATTCGCCAACGCTTTTTTTGCGATCTCATAATGAAGACTCGTTGGAACGACGACACTTACCGCGTCGGGTTTCGTCCTCCGGATAAAATCGTCGACATCCGTGTACGCCATGACGCCAAGTGTTTCCCCTACAGCGGCGGCTCGCGACTCATCCTGATCGACAACTCCGACAAGCTGCGCACCGAGAATTTCAGTGTAGACACGTGCATGATGCTGCCCAAGATGCCCTACGCCAATGACGCCGACGCGCTGTACTTCCATACGGGATCACTCCCCCGGAGCATTATTTGTATCCGAAAAGATTATCACGTGTCGCGCGTGAATAATGGTGCACATTATTCTAACCGTGCAAGAAGAAACATGCGTCCGTTTATGTCTCCACCTCTGTATGAATAATACGCTTCCTTCTCGCAACATGTACAGCCCGACTGGAGCAGAATATTGGATTCTGATACGCCGCCTCGAACAAGCTGCAAAAAGACAGCCTTTCCAAGAGCGAAAGTCGCCGAAGACTCGGACAAAAAAGTCGTCTCTTTCGGCAGGTTATTCAACCCTTCCCGGGTGGCCGGATCGTCCAGATTCCGCGAGTAACAGCAAGCACCGATATGAGGTCCGATCCATGCCGAAGACGATTGAAGAATCCGGCGTCCATACTTTCGTGACACAAAATCGAGCCCGGCTGATACGATGTTTTTCGTCGTTCCGCGAAAGCCGGAATGAAGAAGGAGAATCCACGGCGTGGGAACAATCGACCACACGACCACAGGCACACAGTCGGCGAATCGTAACGAGCCTTCCGCTCCGAAGTCATTGAGAAAGACGCCGTCGGCCTGAGGTCGGGACGGAAGATACGATGATGGCGTTTGTTCGAGAATGTTCGTGCCGTGAACCTGGCGTGGAGCGATGAGAGCTCTGCCTGTCGGGATAACACAGGAGATTGCTTCCCGCATTTTGTGAATGTCCCCCGCTGTGCGGGTCATCGCTTCGCCGCGGGTGAAAAAAGCGAACCGGATCGGAGAAGAATCGGAAAAACAATAGTATGGCTGATTGGAGAACGTGTCTTTGCGTATCGTCATAGAATACTTCCTGATGCCCACTTGCGCGCCATCGGACGGACGTGCCCGATGAAATAGAGGCTGCCGCAACAGAGGACGTATTCCGAGTGCTCCAACAAATAGCGTAAGGCAATCTGAGGGTCATCGTAAGCGGCGGGCTCTTCCTCCCACGCAAACGCCCGGGCGGCGGCAGTCAATATTTCGGGTTTTTCGGCTCGTTCCATTCCGGGAACGGTCGTACAGAAAAGTCGCGGCCGGATTTCGCTCAGGATACGAAGGTTTTCACGGTAGTCCTTGTCTCGCATGGCGGCGAAAAGAACGGATATTGTCTTTCCAGGCAACAAGATCCTGATTGATTCAACGAGCTGCGCCATACCGCCCGGATTGTGCGCGCCATCGAGAAGAAGGACAGGTCCGCGACCGAATCGTTCGAGCCTGCCTGGCCACTGCGCTTTTTGAAATCCTGCGAGAATGCTTTCTTTCGTAATCAGCGGGAAACCGCGGCTCAGTTCGATGCATGCAGCCGCAGACAATGCGCCATTCCGGAGCTGATACGCGCCGAGAAGCGGCGTCGAAATTTCCGCAGACATGCCCGACACTGTCGATTTGAGTGAAAAGGATGAGCCGTCAAGCGATACCCGCGGATTGGAAACCTCTACTAAATCCCGCAACACGTAAGGTATCGAGCTTTTCGCAAAAGCGGCTTCCGTAAAACGGGAAATGAGAGACTCGGGATCTCCAAGAAAAATAGACGGAGTTGCAGGTCGCATGACGGCGAACTTCTCGTTTGCGATCTTTTCAATGGTGTCTCCGAGAAATTCGATGTGATCCAAGGAAATAGAAACCACCAGAGTCAAAACGACTTTAGCAAGACAGTTTGTGGCGTCAAGTCTTCCGCCAAGACCGGCTTCAATGACCGCGATGTCGACATTGTTTTCCGCAATGAGCAGGAACGAGACGGCAGTGACGACTTCGAAAAAGGATGGCGGATCGTTTTGAAGCATGGAGTCCGCCCGGATACTTACGGCGACTCGGCGTATCGCATCGTCCCATTGCGCGACGGACAACGGAGAGCCGTCAATGACGAGCCGCTCAGAGGGACTCTCGAGGTGCGGACTGGTGTACGTCGCGACGCGGTACCCTGATTCACGGAGTATCGAAGACACAAAAGCGGATACCGATCCCTTGCCGTTTGTTCCGACAATATGAACGGAAGGAAAGCTCCCTTCCGGATTTCCCAGAAGATCGAGAAGACGAGAAACCCTATCGAGTCCCGGGCGTATGCCCGGGCTCGCGAGGCGCAGCATTTTCTGCTCGAGTTCTTCGTACGTCGCCATGGATTTATTTCTGTTCGAGGCTGACGATATTTTCCCGAATCCGTCCGGCTTTCGCCTCGGATTCTTCAAGACGCGCCCTTTCCTGCTCAACGACTTCTTTTGGAGCGCGGCTCACGAATTTTTCATTGTTCAATTTCGCAGTTGACGTGATGATATCTTTTTCGACGCCGGCGCATTCCTCACGAAGTCTGGCGATTTCTTTCGGGATATCCAGAAGGTCGCCGACGAAAACGAATACCTGCCCGTCGGAAAAAGAAGAAGCGAGGCAACCGGCAGGCTTCGGCGCAGAAACCTCGATGAAGGAAATCGTCTCCGCTTTGACCAGCAGGTTGATGAGGTCGCCGTTCTCCGATATGGTTTTTCGAACATCCGCATTGGAGTTCTGAATAAAGACCGTATGAATCTTCTGTTGCGGCGCTATCCTCGCTTCGGCCCGAAGATTCCGGACCACGCGCACAACCTCCTGGAAAGTGGTCATTGATTCTTTCGCCTTTTCTCCAATTTCCGAGGGAACGGTCTCTGAAGGCCATTTGTTGTCCTCCATCAGGTCTCCCGTAAACGCAAATTGCTGCCAGAGTTCTTCCGTGACGAACGGAATGAACGGATGAAGCGCTAAAAGGATGTTGCGGAAGACGAACTCGAGAACCGCCATCGTCGCATTTCTGCGATCCTCCCCTTCTTCGCCATGCAGCGCGGGTTTCGCCAGTTCCACATACCAGTCGCACACTTCTCCCCAGACGAAGTCGTAGAGGAGTCGGGCGGACTCTCCGATGAAATAGCCTTCCAGAAGTTTTTCCGTTTCGAGAACGACCTCGGAAGTTCTTCTGAGGATCCACAGATCGTGCATCCGGAGGGCGTCGGTGTGATCGTTCCATGAACGTTCTTCGTCATCGAGGTTTGCGAGCGCGAAACGGCTTGCATTCCAGAGTTTGTTCATGAAAAACCGGTATGTTTCAATTTTCGCCGGAGACAACAGAATATCCCGCCCCTGAACGGTGAGAGAGGCGAACGTCAGGCGAAGCGCATCCGCTCCGTACCGTTCGATCATGTCAAGTGGGTCGATGACGTTCCCTTTCGATTTGCTCATCTTCTGCCCTTCCTCGTCTCTGATCAGGGCATGGATATAGACATCCTTGAACGGTTCTTTCCCCATAAATTCGATTCCCATCATTATCATCCGGGCCACCCAGAAGAAAATGATGTCGAAGCCGGTCACCATGAGCGACGTCGGATAGAAGACATCGAGTTCTTTCGTATGGTCCGGCCAGCCGAGCGTCGAGAACGGCCACAGGGCGCTGCTGAACCACGTGTCAAGAACGTCCTCGTCCTGACGGATCCGGGCGCTTCCGCATTCTTCGCAGACGGACGGATCCGTTTCGGACACGGTGACATGGCCGCAATCGTCGCAGGTCCAGGCCGGAATCCGGTGTCCCCACCAGAGTTGACGCGAAATGCACCAGTCACGGATGTTTTCCATCCATTGGAAATATGTCTTTTCCCACTGCTCGGGGACAAAACGGATATCCCCGCGTCTGACGGCTTCGATTCCCGCATCCGCAAGCGGTTTTGTCCGGACGAACCATTGTTCCGAAAGGTACGGCTCGACCGTCGTTTTGCAACGATAGCAATGACCCACGGAATGATCTATTTCTTCCTCGCGGACAATCGAATTGCTTTGTTTCAGGAGAAGCACCGATTTCTTGCGTGCTTCCGCAACGGGCATTCCCTGAAGTTCGGGGGCGTTCTCGTTCATAATGCCTTCTCCGTCGATCACCTGGAGCTGCTCGAGATCATGACGCTGTCCGACGAGAAAGTCGTTCGGATCGTGAGCCGGAGTAATCTTCACGCATCCCGTTCCGAACTCCGGGTCCACCATGTTATCCTCGATAATGGGGATAACGCGTCCGCCGAGGGGAACGCGGACACGTTTTCCTATCAGATGGCGATTCTTTTCGTCGCGCGGGTGCACGGCTATTGCGACATCGCCGTAGATTGTCTCGGGACGCGTGGTTGCGATAATGACGTCACCCTCTTCATCGACAAAGGGATATCGGACATGGTAGAACATGCCCTTTTCGTTTTCATGCTCGACCTCTATGTCGGAAAGGGCTGTATGGCAACGGGAACACCAGTTGATGATATATTTCCCTTTATAGATGAGATCTTTCTTGTACAGCCGGACGAAGACCGTCCGAACGGCGCGCGACAGACCTTCGTCAAGGGTGAATCGCTCCCGGTCCCAATCGCAGGAGTTTCCGAGCTTCTTCTGTTGCGACGATATGGTCTCTCCGTATTGTTTCTTCCACTCCCAGACTCTCTCGACGAAATCCTGACGCCCCATGTCGCGACGGGAAAGGCCTTCCTTCGCCAGCTGGCGTTCGACGACGTTCTGCGTCGCTATGCCTGCATGATCGGTTCCGGGGAGCCATAATACGTTGTATCCCTGCATCCTCTTGAAGCGGCACATAATGTCCTGAAACGTATTGTTGAAGGCATGTCCGACGTGGAGGGAACCGGTGACGTTGGGAGGAGGTATGACTATGGAAAATGAAGGTTTATCGGAATCGGCATCGGCATGGAACTTTCCTTTTGAAAGCCACTCCTGATACCATTTGTTCTCGATGGGTTTTGGGTCGTAGGTCTTTTCCATATTTCTTCTTCTCACCGGCATGGATAGAGCCCTCCTTGAAACTGGAATATCAGGCGCTTCGCCCGTAGTTTTCAATAAGTGTCCGCAGTTCCTCGATTCCTGAATTGTCTTCGGAAGATGTCAGAATGCACGTTTTTTCCGGTAGCGACAGACTTTTCAGATACTTTTCGAGCGTCGCTCTCCGCGCCCCTCGGGATATCTTGTCAATCTTGGTGAAAACCGGCAGTTCGGCAACACGCATCCCGGAAAGCCATTCGCTGAGTTCCAGATCCCGCTCCAGAAAACCGTGCCGGAAATCGACAAGATGGAGAACAAGCGGGGGCAAGGGGCGAGAGTCGAAATATCTTCGAACGAGCTTCGCCCACTTCTCCTTCTCCGCCTTCCCCGCGACGGCGTATCCGTAACCCGGTAAATCGACAAGCGTAAAGGGAACAGTCGCGTCCACGACGTAAAAATTGATGCTTCGCGTCTTTCCCGGAGTGGCCCCGACATACGCCGCCTTTTGACCGACAAGACGATTGATGAGGCTCGATTTCCCTACGTTAGAGCGCCCGGCGAAAACGACTTCGGGAAGCGAATACCCCGGAATCTGTTCAACCGTGAAAACAGTCTCGACAGAACGGATCTTCCATGTCGCGCCCATATTACTCCTCAAGCGCCAGTTGAAACACTTCTGCAATAGACGAAACGTAGCGGATTTCGATATCCTTTTTCCCCCATTCGGGAATTTCGTCAAAGTCGGGTTTGTTTGGTTCCGGGAGAATGACCGTCGTGATGCCTTGTCTTCGCGCGGCGAGAATCTTCTCGCGTATTCCGCCCACAGGGAGCACTCTCCCCTGAAGGGAGATTTCCCCTGTCATCGCTACATTGGGGAGGATATTACGTCCCGATACGGCGGAAAGAATCGCGACAGCCATCGTGACGCCGGCTGATGGGCCATCCTTCGGAATGGCTCCTTCCGGAACGTGTATGTGGATGTCGCTTGCCTTCCAGTCGAACTCGGAGAGCCCGAGCGTATCCGCCTTCGAGCGAAGAAAGCCGATTGCGGCCTGAGCCGATTCCTGCATGATGGAGCCGAGATTTCCCGTCAGGGTGACGTCACCCTTGCCCTTCATTTTGACAGCTTCTATGACAAGGACATCTCCGCCGGCCTCAGTCCACGCAAGTCCGACAACAGTTCCCTGCTGTCGCTCTTTCGGGATCGATACGTCATATCGTCTCGGGGCGCCCAGATGCTCGGCCAAATCTGCCACGCCGACAGAGATCGGAATGTTTGCCGGCGTTCCCGTATCTTCTTCCTGGACGATCCGTCGAACAACTTTCCGGCATACCGTCGAAAGCTTCCTGTCAAGCTCGCGAACGCCCGCTTCACGGGTATAATCGCGAATGATGCTCTGAATGGCTTTCGGCGAAATCCGTATCGACGACGTATCCAGACCATGCTCTCTCTGAATTCGGGGGAAAAGATGCCTCCGTGCGATCCGCATCTTTTCTTCTTCCTCATACCCCGGAATCCGAATGACTTCCATTCTGTCAAGAAGCGGCTTGGGGACCGTAAACGAAACATTCGCCGTCGTTATGAACATCACGTCGCTGAGATCAAACGGCACTTCGAGGAAGTGATCCGAAAACTGGTTGTTCTGCGCGGGATCGAGAACCTCAAGAAGCGCCGCCGCAGGATCTCCCCTGAAGTCGATCCCGAGCTTGTCGATTTCATCCATCAGCAAAACCGGGTTTTTAGTCCCGGCCTGTCTGATTTTCTGGATGATTCTTCCGGGCAACGCTCCGATGTAGGTCTTGCGGTGTCCGCGAATCTCCGCTTCGTCACGCATCCCTCCAAGCGACATGTTGACGAATCGGCGTCCCAGCGCGCGCGCGATCGAACGGCCCAGCGATGTCTTCCCGACACCGGGGGGGCCCACAAAACAGAGAACCTGTCCCTTCGCCGAGTTCCCCGCGAGACGTCGAACCGCCAAAAACTCGAGAATCCGGTCCTTCACCTTATCGAGGCCGTAATGATCTTCGTCCAGAATCTTTTGCGCCCGGGCGATATCGAGGTCGTCTTCCGAAAACTTTGACCACGGGAGAGAAACGATCCAGTCGATATACGTACGTGCGACGGTCGCTTCCGCAGACATCAGGGGCATTTTCGACATGCGATCGAGTTCGCGGATCGCCTTCGTTGAAACCTCATCCGGCATTCCCGCTTCTTCGATCCTTTCCCGCAATTCATCAATTTCTGTGCTTCCTTCACCCTGGCCGAGTTCATCCTGGATGATTTTCAGCTGTTCGCGAAGATAGTACTCTTTATGACCTCGTTCAAGCTCCTGGCGGACCTTGTCCTGGATATCGTGTTCGAGTTGCAGAATATCGATTTCTTCAAGAAGAATCTTGAGAAGCATTCCGAGGTTCTTTTCGGTATCGATGGTTTCGAGAAGACGCTGTTTTCGTGAGACATTTATCGAAAGGTGCGAAGCGACAAGATCGGCAAGCTGCCTGGAGTCTTCGACATTCAAGACGGAAATAAGCACCTCATTGGGTATTCTCGGGTGCAGTGTGACGTATTTTTCAAATTGTTCGAGAACGCTCCGCCTGAGGGGTTCGAGGGAAAACGTCATTCCTTCCGGAAGCGTTACGGGAACGATATCGGCTTCAAGCGTTTCCTTGCCTCTCTGATACATGACCACTCTTCCGCGACTGATTCCTTCTATCAATACCTTTGTCGTCCCGTCAGGGATCCGAACCATCTGCAGCAGGGAACAAATCGTGCCTACAGAATAGAGATCCTCTTCTTTCGGGTCGTCAACCTGCATGTCTTTCTGAGCGACGACGAAAACAGTCCGATCCTGGAGCATGGCCATCTCAATGGCTTTCAGCGATCTTGGGCGCCCGACAAATAGAGGTGCGATAACGCCCGGGAAGACGACGACGTCACGAACGGGAAGCACAAAACAGCGCTGACTCGTTTGGGTTTCAGCTTCCATGCGCTTACGCAACCTCCTCGTTGTTTTTGCCGAAAATCATCGGAAGCCGCAATCCGTTGACCACATCCGCATTAATCACGATCTTTGCAACTTCGCCCTTCCTTGATGGCATTTCATACATGAGATCCAACATAGCTTTTTCGAGGATTGTCCGAAGACCGCGGGCGCCTGTGCCCTTTTTGAGGGCAAGCGACGCGACAGCATTTATGGCTTCATCCGTCAACTCCATCTGTATTCCTTCAAGCGAGAAAATCTTCTTGTATTGTCGAAGCAGAGAGTTCCTGGGTTCGACCAGAATACGGACAAGAGCCTCTTCATCGAGATCCTCAAGCGTTACCAGAACCGGCAAACGCCCGACGAGTTCAGGAATGAAACCATATTTCATAAGATCTTCCGGTTGGATGAGACGAAGGAGTTCGTGCCGGCGACGGTCTGTCTTTCCAATGACTTCCCCGCCGAACCCGATCGCTTTCCGATCGACGCGCCGCGAAACGATTTCGTCCAATCCATCGAATGCTCCGCCGCAAATGAAAAGGATATTCTTCGTATCAATTTGCACGAATTCCTGATGCGGATGTTTTCTCCCGCCCTTCGGAGGAACATTTGAAAGCGTTCCTTCAAGGATCTTCAAAAGGGCCTGCTGAACGCCTTCACCAGAGACATCCCTGGTAATCGACGGAGATTCGGACTTTCGGGATATTTTGTCTATTTCGTCAATATAAACGATCCCCTGCTCCGCGGCTTTCACATCATAATCCGCGGCTTGAAGGAGGCGGACGAGGATGTTCTCGACATCTTCGCCGACGTACCCCGCTTCCGTAAGAGTCGTAGCGTCGGCGATCGCAAAGGGAACGTTCAGCTTTCTGGCAAGGCTTTGCGCGATGAGCGTTTTCCCGGAACCTGTCGGTCCTATAAGCATCACATTGCTCTTCTGAAGCTCCACATCGGTTTCGAGCGCCGTCGAAATGCGACGATAATGGTTGTACACCGCGACAGAAACCGTCTTCTTCGCTTCTTCCTGACCGATGACATACTGATCGAGAAACGCCCTGATCTCCTTTGGTTTTGGAGATTCTTTCGGCATTCTGAAGGATTCGGTCTTCTGTACGGTTGCATCATCGGATTCTTCGTTCAGAATGAGCGTACATAAATGAACGCATTCGTCGCATATATAGACACCTGGGCCTGCAATTATCTTCCGGACTTCGTCTTGCGCTTTCCCGCAGAAAGAGCAACGTAACGTCGTCCCTTTCTGTTTTCCCTTGCCTTTCTCATCGAACGTAATCATTGAAGAACCTCCGATCGAAAACACGTCAGTTTCAAAACACCAAAACAAGGAAGGGAGCTCCGCTTCGGGGCTCCCTTCCTCTCAGAAGTGTCTCAGGAGAGGACTCAGTCTCTGTTCCGGATCACCTTGTCGATGATTCCGTACTCGACTGCTTCCTCCGCCGACATAAAAAAGTCCCGATCCGTATCGGCCTTGATTTTTTTCTTTGGCTGTCCCGTATGCGAGACAAGTATATCATTGAGTCTGTCCCTCATGCTGAGGATTTCCCGCGTGTGAATCTCCATATCAACCGCCTGGCCCTGCATCCCACCGAGGGGTTGGTGGATCATTACACGAGAATTGGGGAGAGCGACCCGTTTCCCTTTCGCTCCTCCGGCAAGCAAAACCGCCGCCATACTCGCCGCCTGTCCGATGCAGATCGTCGAGATCGGACACTTGAGGTATTGCATGGTGTCATATATGGCCATACCGGCCGTAACGACACCGCCGGGGCTGTTGATATAAACGTTGACGTCCTTATCCGGGTCTTCGCTTTCCAGAAAAAGGAGCTGCGCTACAACCAAATTCGCGACGGCGTCGTCGATGGCGTCGCCGAGAAAGATAATCCTGTCCTTGAGCAATCGACTATAGATATCGTACGATCGCTCTCCTCTTCCGGTTTGCTCGATAACATACGGAATAGGAATATACGAAGGCATGGCTTCCGCCCCGTCACTGATTGTCTGTCCCGGCGGAAATCCGGCCGGGCGCAGTTTCCACAACAGACGTATTTTCGGTAACATTGACTTTCTTCATTATGGCTTCCACCGTTTTTCTATACCGTATTCTCGAAAGAAGGTCGGACAGTTTCTCTTTGTCTTTGAAGAGAGTTCTCTTTACCTGCTCAGAAGGAACGCGATACATGACGGCCAGATTTGATATTTCGCTTTCAATTTCGTCTTTTTCAACCTTGATTTCCAATTTTTTCGCTATTTCATCGAGAACAAGCGTTCTCCGAACGATCTTTTCGGCCTGGGAACGCATATTGGTTTCGTACTCGTCTTTTGAAAGGGCTGCTTCTTCCAGAAACTCCGAAATGCTTCTGTTGTATTTTTTCTTGAGCGTTTCTTCGTCCTGCTCCTTCATTGCAGCCAGCTGCTTTTCGACCATCGAAGCGGGAACGTCAAGAACGGACTTTTCCGAAACGGCATCGACGGCTTCACTCTCCGCCCTATTTTGAGCTTCCGCCTCAATGCGCAGCACGAGTCTGTTTCGAATTTCCTGATGGAATGACGCTTCGTCCGGGATATCTTCGCCAAGCGCGGCCTTGAAAAAGTCCGGCGTCATTTCGGGCAGACGCTTCTCTTTCACTGCCTTGACAGTCATATCGTAGCGAACTGTTTTCCCGGCAAGATCCTTATCCGCATAATCGTCCTCGATAGAAACATTCGCTATTGAGGTCACTCCGGGCTTGACGCCCACCAACGCTTCCCGAATTTCTTTGCGAAGGTTCTGCGCCTCGAGGTCGACAGAGGCGGGGGCCGACTCGTGCCGTTTTTCCTCGGTTCCGTCTTTTGAAAAAACGGTTGTGACATATTCGATGTCTATAACGTCATGTTCCGAACCGTTTCGATCGTCGACGATGAGCAGCTCCATATTCTGGCGCCTGATATCGTCGATGGTGCTCTGCACCATTTCGTCGGTAACGGAAGGAATCGATTTTACGACAGTGATTTCTCCAAGTTCCGGAGTTTGAACTTCCGGCGTCACTTCGAACTGCAGCGAGACAAAGACAGGTTTTCCTTCTTCAATAGTTTCAAAGGAAACTTTCGGGGAATCGATGATGTCAAGTTCGTATTCCGATATTATCTGGTCGATCGTATGCGGCAACATCTCATCAATGGCCTCGGAGAGGATCGCCTGGCGTCCGAAGCGCATTTCGATGATTCTCCGCGGGATCATCCCCTTTCGAAAGCCCGGCACGGAAACGTTCTGGGCGATCTTCTGGACGGCCTTGTCGATGCTCTGTCTGAGTTCGTCCGCATCGAACTCCACGCGGATGGAAACCACATTCTTCTCTTGGGAGAGTATTTCGGATCGCATCTGTGCCAACCCCTTTCGAAGGTCAGTAAAACATTGCGTAGTATATCACATCTCATTTGAAGGATAGCTCAAAAAAAACACAGCGACATTCGGGAGAATGCCGCTGTGTTTAAAAAATACCGCCTAAAAAAGCGGAAAGGCTATACTTTTTCTACGTTAGACGCCTGATCTCCCTTAGATCCCTGGACGACATCGAAAGAAACCCTCTGTCCTTCATCCAGCGTCTTAAAACCATCACCCTTAATGGCGCTGAAATGAACGAATACGTCCTTGCCATCATCGCAGGTGATAAACCCATAACCCTTCGTTGCGTTAAACCACTTGACAGTTCCTTGAGATGCCAAAAATTTTTCCTCCTAATGTGACGATTGCATATCGGGCCCGACTGCATGAAGAACAATATCATGTCTTTTCTTCGATGTCAAGCATTTTCTAGAGCCTTGAGATGTTTTCTTATACATTGTAAAGAAAGAAAGCGACGGTAGTCTCGAGATTTTCTCGGAGAAATTTCCAGACCGGCCGTTTCGATCGCCTTTTCTATCGCCTGCGCAGAAAGAGGCTGATTGCAGAGGATCGCCTCCGTTCTTCTGAGACGCATCGGAACCGGAGACATGCTGCCGGCAGCGATACGAACATTGAAAAAACCATTTTCGCCTCTTGTCGATAGAAGCGCCATGGACATTCGGGAAAGAGTGAGAGACGCCCTCGATCCTCGTTTAACAAACTCCTGGATGCTCCCTTCCGGCGGAACGGGGATGGAAACCGCCGAAAGAAGTTCTTTCGGATTCAGGTTCGTATTCCGGTACGAATCATAGAACCGTTCAAGCGCAAGCACTCTTTTCCCGGAGACGCTTTCAAGCGTCACACTCGCATCCAGCGCGAGAAGAGAAACCGGAATATCCGCTGCGGCGGATGCATTGGCGATATTTCCCCCGATTGTCGCGCGGTTTTGGATGGCGATCGCGCCAACCGATCGCGCAGCGCGGCAAAGAACGGGGACCATTCGTTCCAGGCCATCGTCATGCCCGATCCGGGCGGCCGTTACACAACAGGAAATAGAGATCTCTCCCTCGCGAAGAGCAATTTCCTGAAGCGATGAAATGCCGGAAAGGTCGAGCACCTTCCGGGGGTTGCTTTTCCCGTTTTTCATGTCAGGGAAGATGTCCGTCCCTCCGGAGAAGAGAATCGGTCTGTCCTCTTCCATATCAAGAATGGAAAGTGCTTCCTGAAGGGAAGACGGGAGAAAGCACCACTTTCTTTCGTCCGGATCGAGGGATGCCGAATTATCGACATGAACCTCCTTCTGCTCGCAGAAGTCTCCATAACCTTCCTCCGACGCCCGCAACACGGCGCGGATGATCTGCTCGTAACCGGTGCAACGACACAGGTTCCCTGAAAGAGACTCGCGGATCTTCTCCCTCGACGGCTGTTTATCCTGCAAAAATAACGCTCTTGCGGCCATAACCATTCCAGGTGTGCAAAAGCCGCACTGTACGGCTCCCTCTTCGACGAACGCACGTTGCAGGATGTCAGGTTCGGCGCCGCCGAGCCCCTCGATCGTGAAGATGCTCTTTCCGCGTAGTTGCATGGCCGGAATCATACAGGAATTGACGAGCCTGCCGTCAAGGATCACGGCGCACGCACCGCATTCGCCCTCGCCGCACCCCTCTTTCGTCCCCATCAGACCGAAGTCTTCCCGCAGTATATCAAGCAACCGCCGGAGCGGGTGCGAATCGATCGTACGCGATATTCCATTGATGCGACAGGTGCACTTCATCGTCTTTTTCCCGCCTCTTCGTTCAACAGGGTGTAGAGAACCTCTCCGGTGATCGGGATCGCTGTAGGATGGGTTCCCGTTGCGCATTCAACCGCTGATGCGATCGAAGGAGCGCCTGCATCCATGGGCAATTCACCGAGCCCCTTTGCGCCAAAGGGACCATCCGGACTCGGGTTGCTAATAAAAACGACCTTGAATTTCGGAGCATCCAGCGATGTGGGGATGAGGTACGCGTTCAGATGCCCCGTGGCGTATTTCCCCTTTTCGCAAGGGAGGTCCTCGAGATACGCCCAACCGAGAGCCTGAAGTGTTCCTCCTTCAACCTGCCCTTCGGCCAGGACAGGGTGAATAGGCGTTCCGGCGTCGACGACACAGGTAGTTTCCAGAGGAACGATTTCACAGGCGTCCTGGTCGACTTCGACTTCGCTGACAGTTGCGATCCAGCCGTACGCCTTATACGCTTCGCCCCGGAACGACGCGTCGTCCCATTGCGCAGCATACTTCGAATGAAATGAAGAAACACCGGCAAGTTCCTTCTTCTCGTCCAGAAAACGCTTCGCGATCTCTTCTATCGAACCGATGACGTTATTGGAGTCATCCGAAATACATCCGTCACGTACCGACAATTTCGAGGTAGTTTCGTCTGCTCCCGAAACGACATATGCCGTCAGTTTTTCCAAAAGATCCCGACACGCATCCACCACCATCCGGCCGACATACATGGTTGTGCGCGAGGCGACCGTGGGGCCGCTGTTCGGAACTTCCGACGTATCGGGAAGCGGATGACGGATTCTCGCGACCGGTATTCCGAGAGCTTCGGAGGCTATCATGCGAAGTACGGTTGAAGCTCCCTGTCCCATCTCTACGCTGCTCACCAGGATGTCCACTGTTGAATCGTGATTCCAGCGCACTTTCGCTATCCCGGCGATCTTCTGTTCTCCGGAACCCGTAAAGCCGCTCCCGTGAACGCCAAGCGCGATCCCTACGCCTTTTCTTTTCACCCCGCGGGCTTTCTGATACTGAAGCCGCTTTTCACGGTATCCGGAAAGGGATGCCGCTCTTTCGAGAATGTCGCGAACCGGAAAGCCCTGTCGTAATATTTGACCGAAGGGAAAACGATCTTCTTCTTTCATGGCGTTCAAGAGGCGAACATCGAGCGGATCCTTCTCGAGTCTTCTCGCTATCGCATCCATCTGGCGTTCGATGGCGAATATGCTCTGCGGCACGCCGAATCCGCGAAAGGCTCCGTTTGGAGGAGTGTTGGTCGCAACGGCCCGCGCCCTGATACGCGCATTCGGAAAGAGATATCCGCCAGTGGCGTGCAGCGCCGCTCTCTGAAGCACGACGATGCTCATGGTCGTATACGCTCCCCCGTCAAGCAGGATGTCAATATCGGCCGCGACGAGCGTGCCGTCACGCATAACGCCTGTCTTGTGCCGGATCAGTGAGGGGTGCCGTTTCGTCGAACAGAGGATATCTTCTTTCCTGTCGTGGATACATCGAACCGGGCGCCCCGATTTCAGCGCCAGGAGAGAAGCATGCAACGCGAGAATCGACGGGTAATCCTCTTTTCCTCCGAAGGCGCCTCCCGTCACAGTCTGCCTGACAATGACCTTATCAGCCGGCAGCGCAAGCCCTTTGCACAGTGCGTTATGGACGTAATACGGACATTGCATGGAACCGAAGACCTCTATGCCGCCGTTCGGCAGGGGGGTGGCGACGATTCCCTGCGTCTCGAGGTAAACATGTTCCTGATATCCGGTTCGGTAGGTTCCCTCGATAATCTCGTCCGACATGGAAAAACCCTTGTCCGGATCGCCGCAGTCAATCGTGTATTCCATGATGACGTTGTCGGGGGGAAAGACGATTTCCTTGCGTGAAACCGAGTCTTCGATCGTCAGAACGGGCGGCGATTCTTCTATGTCTGCGTACAGGCGTCGCAGCGCTTCAGCAAGCGTCCCGGAATCCGGAGCCGCGACAATCGCCAGAGGCTGTGTCGCGAAACGGATCTCGTCCGATGCAAGGATAGGAAGATCATCACGAACCATTGCGACGGCGTTTGGTCCCGGCAGATCTTTCGCCGTCAGGCACACGACCTTCGACCAGTCAAAAGCCTCGTCTTTCCGGATCGATCGAAGCCGTCCACGTGCGACGGGGGAGCGAAGCGTTCCGCCGATCCATGCGTCGGGTATTCGGATGTCGCCAATGTATTGAGCCCTGCCGGTGACTTTCTCCCATCCGTCCTGTCTCGGGACGTCGACGCCGATGATTCTACGTTGTTCGTTCTGTTTCATGAATGCCTCCCTTGCATTTGACGAACCGTTTCATTTCAGGTTTTTTAGGAAAAGGCCGCGAATATCTTCCGTTGATGTATAACCGTGCTTCTCGAGCCAAACTTTCATCTCGTCGGCGATCGCGCCGTAGACTGACGGCCCCTTGAGAATGGCGGCTGTACACACTTGTACGAGAGAGGCGCCCGCCATAAAGAATTGAATCGCATCCGCGCCCGAAGCGATTCCGCCGACGCCGATAACGGGCTTTGGCTGCACGGAAGCGATCTGTGCGACGATTCGCAGTGCAATCGGCCGAATGGCCGGGCCGGATAGCCATCCGACCGAGTTTTTCGATCCCAGCGTCGCGCGTGGCGTTTCGATATCGAAATCGAGAGCGGGCCCGACGGAATTGATGGCGACGAACGCGTCAACGTATGAAGATGCCCGAACCGCCAGCTCTTCAATATTCGGCGTGCTTGGCGATATCTTCATCCAAATCGGAACCCGCACGCTCTCGCGAAGCGTCCGTGCAACCTCGAGCAACGGATCGAGCGATTTCCCGACGTAATGCGTGGAGAACTCGATCGCATCGGGGGCGACTTCTCTCTCGAACATCTTCCCGAGTCGTGCGACATCGTCCGGCGAATACCCGATTGACACAATAAGAGGAACGCCTTCCCTTTTGATCGCCCTGTACGCATCCAGAAATGATTCTGCCGCAGATTCTGACCATGTTTCGCAATTCAAAAGCCCGGCTCCGCATTTGCGAATGGTGGGCCGTGGATCTTTTGCGGGGACTACGGAAACCGTCTTCGCTACAATTCCGCCCGCTCCGCCGCGGATTGCTTCAATCATTCTTTCTGCCGTCGCGACGTTCGGCCCTGCGGCAGGAAGCACCGGATTCCGAAAAACGATATTGTTAACGCGTGTCTCCAGAGATGTCAAATGGACGTACCTCCTTTGCTGTTTCTATCGAAGAAAACGCGAATATGCAGCGTGAAGTTCTCCGGCGACTCTTTTTCCCTGCCGGTACATTTCGTCCGCGTCAAGATGGAGGAACGCCCCTTCCTTCCAGAGAATACGCCCGTTCACAACCGTCAGGAATGCGCGTCCCTGTTTCGCTCCGAACAGAAGATGCGCGAGCAGGTTCTCTCTGGAAACCGGCGTCAGAGGAATATAGTCCGGCGCCGTTATGTCGGCGGCGGATCCTTTCGCAAGGCCGCGACATTCGGGGAAAAATGAGTTTAAGGCTTCCCTGCATCTTTGAAAGAACATACCGCTCGTTCGATCTGAAGGCTCTTTTCCGCCGAGCCCGAGAAGGACGTAGGATCGGAGGCTCTGGATCATATCGCCCGACATCCCGTCCGTTCCGAGAAGGTAGGAGCCCACCGAATCCCGGTCCATACGACCGACGCCGTTATTCGCGTTCGATTCGGGATTCGTTACGACGAAGGGGTGAACGGCGCGAACAAGGTCTCTGTCGCGTCTTGAAAGGTGAACCGCGTGCGCGAGCACCGAACGGTCATCAAGAAGGCCGTGCTCATAAAGCCGTTCAACGGGGCCGGCGTATCCGAGACGATGACACGTATCCACATCCTCCATCGATTCGGCGCAATGAATATGGACGGGGATTTCCCGCGGACGACAGTCCGCGACGGCGCGCATCGTCTTTTCAGAAAGCGTCAGAGACGCATGAAGGCCGAACAAACCGCGAAGCATCGTCGTTTGACCGTGAGAGCGGCAAAAACGTAGATTTTCCTCGATATGCCTCTCCGCCTCTTTTTCTCCGAAACGATCCGATGTCTCGAAACACAACGCTCCTCTGACTCCAGTGAGATCGAAAGCCTCCGCCGCCCTGTCGAGACTGCCCGACACATATCTCATGGATGCATGATGATCGAACACCGTTGTTGTCCCATGCCGGATCGATTCCATGAGCCCCAGAACGGCGGAATAGAAAACGCTCTCTGCTGATAGCGCGCTGTCGAGCTTCCACCAAAAATTTTCGAGAACCTGCGAAAACGTATCAGTCCTCCCGCAAGGCTGTAAACCCACGGCAAAATATGAATAGAGGTGGTGATGGAAGTTCACAAAACCGGGCAGGATCAGTCTGCCCTTGACATCGATAAAACGGTCGCAGACAGTTCTCGCTACTGTCGAGGGCAGGATGTCGACGATCACGCCGGAGTCAATAACGACGGCGCCGTCGGGGAGAAACAGATCCTCTCCATCGGAGACAATTCCCCCGCCTATTGCAAAGACGGGATCCGCATTCTCTTTCATTGTGTCGCCACGTCAGGAGATTCCAAGCCGCTGCATTTCCCGGAGCACCTTTTCCGGCGTCAGCGGCAGATCGAAGAGCCTGATCCCCACCGCATCGAAGAGTGCGTTTGCTATTGCGGGAGCCGGGCCGTTGATCCCGATTTCGGCGATCGACTTCGCTCCGAAGGGACCGGTCGGCTCAAAGGAGTCGACAATGATTGTCTTCATCTGCGGGATATCCGCCGCCGTGAAAATCTTGTAATCCCAGAACGAAGGATTTGTAATCCGTCCGTTTTCGTCGAAAAGCAACTCTTCGGTGAGGGCGAAACTTATGCCGTTCACCGTCGCTCCTTCGAGTTGTCCCTCCACCATGCGCGGATTCAGCGGAACGCCGCAGTCAGCCGCGGTAACGAAAGACAGCACCCGTATCTTGCCCGTGCGCACGTCGACATCCACTTCTGCAAACTGGGCGGCGAAAGGAGCCGGGGATTCTTCAGTGACACAGGACGCCGTCGCCTGGATCTGGAACTGGCTTGCTCCATAGGTCGCCCGGCAGGCGATATCCTCATAGGAAACGGATTCACCAGAGAGAGTGTTTTCTACGTTCATATCACGCAGTGACACGTGCGACGCATCGCATTTCAACATGGAAGCTGCGACCGAAAGCAGTTGTCTACGGATTTCTTCGGCGCATTTCTGAACCGCCTTCCCGGAAATATACGTGGTTGAGGAGGCGTATGCTCCGGTATCGAACGGTGTGAGATCCGTATCCGACGAAAGCACGATGACCTTTTCCATCGGAAGAGAGAGCGTCTGCGCCGCAATCTGCGCAAGAATCGTATCGGAGCCTGTTCCGATATCCGTCGCGCCAACCATGAGATTGACCGAACCGTCGTCGTTCATCTTCATCCAGGCGGCGCCCATATCGACGCGGGGAATGCCCGAGCCCTGCATCGCTACGGCCATGCCGACGCCCGAGACGTGATCGCCGTTCCGGATCCGCCGGTTCCGTTTTTCTTTCCAGCCGATCTCCCGTGCTCCAATATCGATGCATTCGGAAAGCCTGCACGACTTGATGATCTGGCTGACCCCCTCGGTCCCCTCACCGATGGCCTTGAAGACTTCCGACGTTTCCCCTTCACGGATATGCTGCGCCTTGACGAAATCGGTCACATCGACATCGAGATGTCTCGCGAGGATGTCGAGATGCTGATTGAGTGCGAAATACCCTTGTGTCGCTCCGTACCCGCGATACGCGCCGCCTACGGGAAGATTCGTATAGACCGTTCGTCCGACGAAAGAGACGTTCAGAACCTTGTTCAAAAGCGGAAGCACTTTCGACCCGCCGTTCGAGAGAACCGTCAGTCCATGCGGCCCATACGCTCCGGCATTCATCAGATCATCCATCGCAAGCGCGGTTATCGTCCCGTCTTTTTTGAGCCCTGTTTTAATTCGGACCCTGAAGGGATGCCGCGTGCGCGAGTTCATGAAAACTTCTTTCCTGGAGAATTCCGCGACGACGTTTCTTCGCGTCCGGAGGGCGAAGAGCGCAACAACCGGCTCAAGAAGCACCTCCTGTTTTGACCCGAAGCCCCCGCCTATGCGGGGCTTTATCACCCGGATCTGTCCAACGGGGATTCCGGTCAGTTTGCTGACGATGCGACGGGCGTGGAACGGAACCTGAGTCGTCGATACGATCACCAGACGTCCGTTTTCGTCAAACGACGCGCAGGCCGCATGCGGCTCCATAGCACAATGCTGGGCGTACTGCGTGTGATACGTGTGCTCATCGACGTAATCGGCATCTGCGAATCCCTGCTCGCAGTCTCCGAAAGAAAAGAGCACTTCTCCTGCAACGTTTTCTTCCGGGCGATACGTGACCGGAAGCGGAGCGTACGAACCGTCGTCGGCATGCAGTCTTGGAGATTCAGGATTCCGCGAAAGCTCTGGATCGAAAAGCGGCGTCAAACGGGCATACTTGACGTTCAGCTTCCGCGCTGCCGTTTCGGCGGCCTCCCTGCTTTCGGCAGCCACAGCGGCAATCCTGTCACCGACACACAGCACGCGTTTCGGGAACAATCTGCTGTCGTACGGAGAGGGTTCGGGATACCCCTGCCCCGCCGTGGTATAGAGGCGATCGGGAGCATTTTCGTACGTCAGGATATCGACCACTCCAGGAATCGCGCGGGCCTCGCCGGATTCTATCGACAGGATATCGGCAAAGGGATACGGAGAATACGCAAAAGCTACAAAAAGCGGCTTCCGGAGATTGGTATCCGCCGCAAAATGGCATGCTCCGCATGCCAGCGAAAGAGCGTCGGTTTTCGTAACCGAGGAACCGACAACCGGTACGGATTGCGTGTCATTCATGTCGATCGAGCCTCCTTGCCGCATGCTTGACCGCTTCAAGAATCTTCACGTATCCCGTGCATCGGCACTGATTCCCGTCGAGCGCGCGAATAATGTCTTCATCGGAGGGATTCGGATTATCGGAAAGCAGCGCATACGTCGCCAGAATCATGCCCGGGGTGCAGAATCCGCATTGAACGGCGCCGCAATCGACAAACGCCTGCTGAATCGGATGCGGGGCGTCTCGCGTACCGATTCCGGAAACCGTAACGATCTCCTTTCCGATACTTGTCGCAGCAAAGACGAGGCACGAATTCACAAGCTGTTTCTCGAGAAGAATGGCGCAGGCGCCGCAGCTTCCTTCCCGACATCCGCAATGGACATCGGTAAACCCGTGCCTGCGAAGGACATCGAGTAACGATTCGTCGGCCGCGAATGAGAACGTATGGATGATCCCATTGACACGGAATTGTCCTTCCATGAAGTTACCCCCTTTTCCTCGAAGCGAGAGAAACAAGCTTCGTCACGCAGCGTTCCAGTTGGACTGTCGCCAGTTCCAGAAGAAATTGAGGGCTCCCGAGGGGTTTTTTTGTGAAAGAAATCGGTAAAGATTCGCAGAAGACGCGGGCATCGACTTCAGCCGGGGAACACCCCTCGATTTTCCGCTCAACGCTTTCGAGCCGGGCAAAGAGATTGGCCACGCCTGTTATGACGACTCGGACGTTCTTGAAAAGATTGTTCTCGAAATCGGCAGATATTGTTATAGTAAAGGAAGGATAATCGAAGGCGACGCGTTTTTCCGTGTGAAATATGGTTAGGGAATGACGAACTGGAATTCGAAGCGAGTGAACGAGAGAACCTTTCAAAAGAAGCTTGTTTCGCTGAAAATCCGCCACGGGATACAGCCCTCGGTTCAGACCTTCAAGCGAGACGCAAGCATCCGTTGCAATAGCCGGCCCGAGCAGGTTCGACCACGGGGGAAGAAGCGCCAGGCTGCCGCCGATTGTGATTCGATTTCGCAACGCAGTGGACGCGGATTTGGATAGCGAATCAGCGAAAACATTCTCCGGAAAAGAATTTCTGAGAGCACGGACGACGTCGGCGTACGTCGCCATGGCGCCAATATCGATCCACTCTTTGCTGATACGCACAAAATCCAGATCCAGCTCCGAAAGATCAATCAGCCCGCGAAGCGATCCCTTCGGGTTTCTCATGAGATGCGATCCGCCGCCATGAACACGCATCGATTCATCCTTCACAAAATCAAGTGCTTCGGATAAAGTCCTGGGGTGCATCCACAACATTTCCGTCATTCGCAGCTCCTCCCTGTGACTCGGAGATCTTGTATTCCTGTTTTTTCATCTTTCAACACGAAATACGGAAGCCTCAATTCGCGTTCCGGGACAATAGCGTTACGATTGGGGTTATGTTGTTATCGTTTCGGGCGCGGATTCTTCCTCACAGCGACATTTTATCACGGCAGAAACAGATGAGGACATTAAGAAAAGCATTGTCAGGGGATATCGAAGAGAAATGAATCTCCATGAATTCGCGCGATCGCTCGTATTCTTTCTAACGTTTTTCGTGCCGTCGTGAGCCTCCGTTGACCTGCCGCAATCGCTTCCGAATCGGCAAACCTTTGAGAAAGCTCACTCGCCCGTTGCCCGAGCGACACCACTGCGTCCCCGCGAACGAGCTTGTCGGCAAGCGACAGAACCTCTTCCTCAACCGACGTCCCCGAAGGATCTTGATGGCGCGCAACCAGTACGGCCAGTCTGTCAAAGCCAAAACCGCGAAGGAATGCAGCTCCTGAACGGGCGTGATCCGGATTCCCTTTCTTGATGTCGTGGAGCCGGGCCGCACGGTCAAGAAGTCGAAGATCCACCTGTTCGTTCTTTTCGAGAATCCTCCCGAGTTCATGAGCGACTCTTGCGACAATTCGGCAATGCCTTCGCACATTTCGCGGAGTTCCGGCGAGATCGCAAAGCGCGGAACACTCGGCTTTCGATGGAAGCTGTTCTCTCTTGTCCGCGAGCCGGCGACAGCGTTCAAGATGCTTCGGCGTATCGGCGTCAATCAGTATGCCCTCGTCGGAACACGCAACATACGAAACAACATCGCGGTGTGCTTTGAAGAACCCCCGTAACCCCTCATCTCCGCTCCACGAAAAGACGTGCTCAATAATGTCCGCTCCGAGAAGCGGGGGATGCCCCGCGTTGCCTCCAAAAATCGGAATGCGAGCTGAAAATGCCGGGAATGGGGATTTCTGCAGAGAAAGAAGGGTATGCTTCCGGATAAGCGGGATGTCGACAGGAAGAACGAACGTCGCCGAGGGGCGCTTCATTATCTCGGCAATCCCGGTTTGAACGGACGAGAACATCCCGGAGTCAAAATTCGGGTTTTCGACAACAGTAACGTTCAAGCGTTCGGCGAAAGGACGAATTTCGGGACGTGCACCGATGACGACAACGATGCGATCCACGCCCGTTTCCCGGAAAAGCCGCACCGCTCTTTCCAAGAGGGATACGCCGTTTATTTGAAGGAGCGCTTTACACTCGCCCATTCGGGAAGAATATCCCGCTGCGAGAATAATTCCGGCAAAAGAGAGTTTCCCCATGATGAAGAAACACCATCCCTTGACATATATGGATAGAAAAACTATATCATGGAAGAAACCGATAAAACCCGAAAGGGAGAGGAAATAATGGAAGGGAAACCGTCTGTATGGTGCGAGAGGGGGGATTTGAACCCCCACGCCCGAAGGCAACGGATCCTAAGTCCGGCGCGTCTGCCGTTTCGCCACTCTCGCGGAAAGAATGAACGAGGGGAATCTTCAAAAACATTAAAATGGTGGACCGTGAGGGACTCGAACCCACAACCCCCTGATTAAGAGTCAGATGCTCTACCGGTTGAGCTAACGGTCCACGTTATATCGAAAAGCAGAAAAAATAATACCAAAATTACGTAGAAAAATTCAACGTATTGATTAATATCATTCAAAAAGCCACCGTTAGCGAGGTGGCTTTTAAAAAAAATGGTGGACCGTGAGGGACTCGAACCCACAACCCCCTGATTAAGAGTCAGATGCTCTACCGGTTGAGCTAACGGTCCAAAACATTTATAGCTGGCGCGCCCGGCAGGAGTCGAACCCGCGACCTACGGATCCGAAGTCCGTCGTTCTATCCAACTGAACTACGGGCGCATATTAAACTGGGGTGAGCGAGGGGACTTGAACCCCCAACATCTGGAGCCACAGTCCAGTACTCTAACCAATTGAGCTACGCTCACCATATCCTTGGCGCGCCCGGCAGGACTCGAACCCGCGACCCACGGCTTAGAAGGCCGTTGCTCTATCCACCTGAGCTACAGGCGCAAATGAAATTTGGAGCGGGAAACGGGATTCGAACCCGCGACCTACGGCTTGGAAGGCCATCGCTCTAGCCAACTGAGCTATTCCCGCTCATTCTGAACTGCTTTGAAACGGCAACTTCTTTCCGTAGCGCGGATTTGGTCGGGGCGAAAGGATTCGAACCTTCGACCCCCTGCTCCCAAAGCAGGTGCGCTAACCAGACTGCGCTACGCCCCGAAAACAAAAAAAATGGTGGAGCTGAGGGGATTCGAACCCCTGACCTCTTCCGTGCGAGGGAAGCGCGCTCCCAGCTGCGCTACAGCCCCAACTGTCCAACGGCGATATTGTAATGAGGGTGACCACGCTTGTCAAGGTGCGCTTCTGCAGCCTACAATGCATTCATGGAAAGAGGTGTGCGCCTTGAAGTTCGGTCCGGAACTCGTCCATGCGTGGATGTTGGCTATCAGAAGACGTTTTTGCGGCAGGCAGGTTACGAAGGTCGAAGCAGGTACAGACTGGCTTGCAGCGCGGTTCAGTGCGGAAGAATGGTTGTTATTCAGCTGGTCTTCCCAAGGCTCCGGTTGTTGCTGTATGGACGAAAAATCCCTGAAATCTTTTTTGCGCGAGAAGAAAAGACTCTCTCTTCAGGAATCCTTCAAAGCCCACATTTCCGGCGCCCGTCTTCGATACGTTGAACAGACAGGAATGGATCGGGTTCTGAATCTCCGTTTTGAAAAGACGATTGGAGCGGGATTCATACGTTCCTTTTCCCTCTTCTTCGAGTCGATGGATCGCTTTGCGAATCTTGTGCTTTGCGACGAGCGGGATGTCATCATCGACGCAGCCAAGATAGTATCTCCCGGAGCCAGAGAACGAACGATTTTCCCTTCTTTTTCATATACTCCCCCTCTTCCCGTGCAAGGCGGAGAAAATATGGACGGAACGCTTTCGCCGGCGAAGGTCGAAAAGCTGGCGGGCTTCAGCAAGGCCCTGCGCGTCGCCGTAATACAGGAATGGGACACGAGAACGCCTGACGAGTGGTCACGGGCGTTTCGCGAGACATACTCCGGACAGGAATCATCGTTGATTCTTCAGAATTCCGGCGGGAAGCTCGTGTCCTTCCCTGTTCCTTTGAAAGACGCCGCTCCGGTTCAGGGTCTTGATGCGCTCGATGCCTCGTTCCCGTTTCTGTGTGCTCCGATCGAAAAGTGCATCATGAACAGGGTGACGAAACAGATCCGAGCTCTGTTGGATCGGGAGAAGCATCGAAAACAACGTGTTCTTGACGGGATGATCCACCGGGAAGAACTCGTCCGGGACGCTCCGGGATTCAAGATGTCCGGAGACGCGATTCTAGCGAATATGCAGCTGCTCCACAAAGGGATGGAAATTGCTCAGGTTCGTTACTGGGACGACAATGGCGCTGAGACGATGCTTTCGATTCCGCTCGATCCGATGAAATCGCCGCAGGAGAACGCTTCGGAATACTACGTTCGATACGCACGCGCGAAAGGCGATCCCGCGCGCGTCGCACAGTCCATTGACGACATTCGTGAAAGCATGGACGAGCTGGATGAGCAACTTGCGCTTCTTGATACGATAGATTCTTCGCAGTTATTGGAAATGGCATTGGAAGATCTGCGGTCGTGGCTTTCGCCGAAATCGGGCGGCCACGGGAAACAAAAACGAAAGAAAACGAAAGATACACCCGCAGTCAGACGAATCGAATACGCAGGAGCCCGGATCTCCGTAGGTCTTTCAGCGTTAGGGAACAGAGCTGTCACATTTACTGAAGGGATTTCGTCGGATCTGTGGCTCCATGCTCGCGACGTTCCGGGATCGCACGTCATGGTGCGCGGTCTTCCGGCCGGAGAAGGGGAAGAGGCAATCCGAATAGCTGCAAGTCTTGCCGCGTACTATAGTAAATCAAAGGCTTCAGGTCAGGTTCAAGTCATTGTTACGGAAAGAAAGTACGTTCGCCCGATACCCGGAACAATAGCGCATGTTCGCTACAGAAATGAACGGACAGTTCTCACGAGTCCTCTTTACTGGAAAGAAGTCCTTGGAGATCTGCGATAAAATCTTCTGGAAGCGGGCACAGAAACGACATCCGTTCTTTCGTAACCGGGTGTTCAAAGGAAAGTCTCCATGAGTGCAGCAATAACCTCGTGCGTCTTTTCCCCGGAAGCGTTTCGCCGCCATACAGTTCATCTCCGACAACGGGGCAGCCGATTGACTTCATGTGGACACGTATCTGATGCGTTCGTCCGGAATGGATCGCGACACGTAGAAGTGACATTTTCTCCCTGCTCCACAGGACGTTAAAATGTGTTCGGGAGGGTTTCCCGTCATTTGTTACAGCCATGCAGATCCGATGAACGGGATCTCTGCCTATCGGAAGATCAATGGTTCCCGCTTTTCTCCCGGGCGTTCCGTGGACGACAGCAAGGTATTCCTTTTCGACACTTCTCTCCTTGAATTGCTCCTGCAATCGAACCAGAGCGGTCTGCGAACGTGCGACGACGAGAAGGCCGGATGTCGCACAATCAAGCCTGTGTACGATTCCAGGCCGCAGAACGTTGCCGATGTTCCCAATGTCGGGATAACGATGCAGAAGCCCATGAACAAGCGTTCCTGTCCAGTTGCCCGGGGCCGGGTGAACGACGACGCCGGACGGTTTGGCTATGACGAGTACATGATCGTCCTCAAAAAGGACATCGAACGGGACGTATTCAGGAGTTATATCGGATGAACGCGGCGGAGGAATGGTGACGGAGATCTTCATTTCCGCAAAGACTCTTGCAGATTGCTTGACGACATTCGTACCGTTGACCTGAACGTTTCCGTTTCGCAACAAGTTCTGCACAAAGTTTCTTGAGAACCCGAGGACACGTGAGAGATAGAGGTCTATTCTGTCGTTTTCCGCATCATGGACGACGATATCTCCGCCAATGACGTTGTCACCGTTTGAAAGAAACGGGAGGGAAGGAGATGCCCCTCCACTCCCGTCAAACTCCTCTTCCGGAAAAAAAGAGGAATCCTTCTTCATTATTGTGCAAGGACTGACGAACACCGCATGCAAAGGCCGTTATGGTCGATCTCGTCGCTATATTTCCAGCAACGGGGACATTTTTGCCCCGTCGTCCTTTCGACGAGAAGCGTCAGTCCGGTTTCTTCGTCGACAACGGCAGCGGTCTTATCCGGAAGGCTTTCTACCCAGCGGAACCCGGAAGTGATAAGGAACATCGCCCAATCCTCATCTGAAAAACGCTCCGCGATATCCTTGAATTTCCCTTTTTCTGCAATGATCGTCGCTTCGAGAGAATGGCCTATCTTCCCTTCGACGCGGATCTTTTCGAGCGCCTTGCTCATCGCTCCACGAAGAAGAAGGACCTGTTCCCAGGGTGCGGAGAGGGATGCGTCCTCCCATTTCGGATCGGCGACCGGCCAATCGGAAAGGAAGACACTTTCGCACAGGGTTCCGTCAAGCAAGCGCATTGTCTGCCAGATCTCCTCAGTTGTGAAGCTGAGCACGGGCGAAAGCATCGTCGTGACGTTTTTCAGAACATTCCACATCACCGTCTGACAGCTTCTTCTCGTGAGAGACGCTTCTTTTTCCGCGTAGAGTCTGTCCTTGCTTGCGTCCAGGAAAAAGGAACTCAGTTCGTTGACGCAGAATTGATGAATAAGGAATGTCGGGACATGGAATTCCGCATTGTCATACGCAACTCCCACTTTGTCGATGAGTTGGCCCAATCGAGACAGAAGCCAGCGATCCATCTCCGGCATGTTTGCATACGGAACGGAATCCATTTTCGGGTCGAACCGGCAGAGGTTGCCGAGAAGGAATCGTGCGGTGTTTCGAATGCGACGATACGACTCCGCCAGATTGGAAAGGATCGTTTCGGATATGCGGATATCGCCCCTATAGTCGGTCGAAGCTACCCAGAGGCGCAAAATATCGGCCCCGTATCTGTCGATGACTTCCTGGGGGCGGACGACATTTCCGACGGATTTGGACATTTTGCGTCCTTCTCCGTCGACGATAAATCCGTGCGTCAGCACACTCTTGAAAGGCGGAGCGTCGCGCGTCGCGATTGACGTCAGGAGAGACGTCTGGAACCATCCACGGTGTTGGTCGCTTCCCTCAAGATAGAGCTCGGCGGGCCAATGAAGTTCTTTCCGGGTCTCGAGAACGGCTATGTGACTGACGCCCGAATCGAACCAGACATCCATGATATCCGTATTTTTCTGCAGGTGTTTCCCGTTGCATTCCGGACAATAGGCCAGATCTCCGATCAGGTATTCCGGCGTCTCTTTCCACCAGATCGAACTCCCCTGCCGCCGGACGTTTTCCTGTACGCGACGAATCCGGTCCGGAGTGAGAACGGAGGCGCCGCAGTCCGGGCAGGTAAAGGACGGGATCGGGATGCCCCATACCCTCTGGCGACTGATGCACCAGTCCGATCGGTCACGAACCATGTTGTAGATCCTGTCTTTACCCCATTCCGGAACCCATGTTACGTCGTGATCGATTGCGGACAGAGCTTTTTGGCGAAAGTCAGAAACCTTCACGAACCATTGTTTTGTCGATCTGAAGATTACCGGCTTCTTGCATCTCCAGCAGTGAGGGTATGAGTGCTTGATGGACGCCATGCCGAGAAGTCTGCCGCTCGAGCGCAGCGTATCGAGAATCTTTTTTGCGCCGTCGTCAATCGAAAGTCCTCCGACAAGCGGCGTTTCGGAAACGAATTTTCCCGAATCGTCGACGGGATTATAGACTTCTATCCCGTACTTAATGCCCGTCTCGTAATCTTCGACGCCGTGCCCGGGAGCGGTATGAACGCATCCCGTACCGGAATCGAGTTCTACGTAATCCGCGAGGACTATCGGAGTCTTTCGTTCTTCATAGAAAGGATGAACGGCCTGAAGCCCTTCAAGTTCGCCTCCCTTGACGGACAGAATGACATCCGAAAGGTCCAGCCCTGTCGCGTGAGACAAGGAATGCGTAAGATTTTTCGCAAAGAGAAATACGTTTTCCCCCGACCTGGCGAAAACGTACTCATACCCCGGTCCCACTGCGACCGCCATACTGGCGGGAAGCGTCCACGGCGTTGTTGTCCATACAATGACGTTTACGTTTTCGTTTTGAAGTTGCGGGAAACGCGCCGCAGCTGCGGGAATGGAATATGAAACATACACGGAGGGTGATTTCTCGTCCCAGTACTCGATTTCGGCTGCGGCCAGCGCGGTCTGACAATCGATGCACCAGAACACAGGTTTTTCACCCCTGTAGACGAGTCCTTTTTCCACCATATCGGCGAAAGCGCCGAGCTGAGCTGCTTCATATTCGGGGAAGAGTGTCATGTACGGGTTTTCCCAGTCGCCGAATACGCCGAGGCGAATGAATTCATCACGCTGGATATCGCGATATTTGAGGGCATACTCGGTGCATTGTTTTCGAAGTTCTACGGGATCCACATCGTCTTTCGAGAGTCCTTCCGATTTCAGTACGTGGAGTTCTATGGGCAAACCATGCGTGTCCCAGCCAGGCACGTACGGAGAATAATACCCTCGAAGCGTTTTATATTTTGGAAACAGATCTTTCAGGATTTTGTTGAAAGCGGTTCCAATATGGATGTTCCCATTCGCATAGGGAGGACCGTCGTGAAGGATGTACGGAGGGTTCCCTTTTCGTTGAGAAACCATTTTTTCGTATATTTCGTTCTCTTTCCAGAATGCAAGAAACTCCGGTTCTCGTTTTACAAGGTTCGCTTTCATCGGGAAAGATGTTTCCGGAAGGTTCAACGTTTTTTTGAAATCGTCCGCCATGGTACCCCGCCTTTCTCGAATAGGAAAAATGCCGTCCTGCAGAAGCAGGACGGCTGATTTCCCGAAAAAATTACAGTTCCGGCCTTCTTTGCCGGGAATCGAATACAGAACTTACGCAAAGCATAATTATATACAGTTAAAGAAGAAGCGATTGTGTATCCGATAAAAAAGTACGAGTCCGCGGAAAATGGCGAGCCTGGCCAGATTCGAACTGGCGACCTACGGCTTAGGAGGCCGTCGCTCTATCCTCTGAGCTACAGGCCCGCGGAAAGACGATCGAAACATTACACGGCTTTCGAGTCGGTGTCAAGCTTTGACGCTGTTTTCAAGCGGTTCGGTTGCTCAACAAAAAAGCTTGCAAAAAGCGAAAGTCTGACCTAGGCCGTCACTCATGAAAAAAACGCCGGATGCTTACAGACGCTTCCTCCACCTCATTTTCAAATGGGGAAACAGCGCACATCGCTATTGAGAGTTCCGTCGGACGAAAAAATCCGAGATGGCGTCGTAGGCGAGCGATTCTCCAGGCGATGACACAGGAGGACTCATTTCAAACGTTCCGGAGAGATTCGAGATAAATGCGAAGTGCGGATTGTCGTTATGATTCATCCCGCCGAATTGCGAAACACTTTCGATGTCGCTTCCGATCTGTCTTTTCAGATCGTCGGAACCGGAAAAACGAACGGAACCCCGAAGATGGCGGAAAGGTGCGACGACCATCTCTTTTCCGTAGAAACTTTCGTCGAATTCGAGAATATGCGCCTCTATGCGTCGCTCGCCCACATCGTCAAAAGTCGGATTCATACCGATGCTCAACGCGCAGAGGCGAACTTCCCGGGTTCCGCGTATCAGCGCATACGCTGCATAGACGCCTTCGGGGGGAAGTACTTTCCAATGCGGCAAGGAGATATTCGCAGTCGGATACCCGAGAGTCCGGCCACGCCCGTTCCCGCGGACAACAGGGCCAAGGAGAAAAAAAGGGTAACCGAGCCACTCGCGAGCTCCTTCAAGATTGCCGCCGAAAACGAGTCTTCGAATAGCTGAACTGCTCACCGGACGGTTGTGAATACAAATTCGCGGAAGAACGCGAAACAGAACGCCCTGCCTTTCGCACGACTCCTGAAGGAGTTTCGAGTCGCCGGTTTTTCCCGCACCGAAATGAAAATTTTCTCCAACGACGAGTCCGGATATCCCGCGAAGAGAAAAAAGGTTTTTCAAAAAGCTCTGCGGATCGAGCGCGGCCAAAGCCAGATCGAAGGAAATCCGTATGACGTTCGGAATTTGAAGATATCGAACAATGGCGCTTTTTTCTTCTTCGTCGAACAAGAGTCTGCAACCGGCCGGATACAACACAAGTCCCGGGTGGGGAGAAAATGTGCACATCCCCCACGTGTCGTTTCTTTCGCGAGCAAGTGCGGATGCAGCTTGAAACAGGCTCTGATGCCCCCGGTGAAATCCGTCAAAAGCGCCAAGAACAAGAATCATGCGTCTTTTTCTTCCTCAGAAGTCATGTTTCTTTCAGGAACGGCAAGAAGGGTTGTTCCGAACAAAGACGTCCTGCAAAAAGCGACATGGTTATGCGTTGCGAGCAGGATGCCCCGCTCAGAGGGAATGCTTCCATAATGCAGCGCGCTCACGCACGAAATCGGAACGCTCTTCCCTTGAAGCAGCGCTTCCGACTGGGCAGACGTAATTTCGTACCATGAATACGCGTCAAGCGCCGATTCGACCGGCAGGAGAAGGCTCGATACATCGGCTGCCGCAAGATTTTCAAACGTCTCCTGGCTTACTGCCCGGTCGACATGGAGAGAACCGATAGACTCTCTTCTCAAACTGAGTACGTGTCCCCCGCATTCAAGAATCGTTCCCATGTCACGAATGATGCTTCGAACATACGTTCCGCGTCCGCAGCGAACGGAAAACCCAACAAGGCCGTCTTCCCGGAGAGAAGTACGCCTGCTCACGCTTCGAATGAATACGGGGCGTGGTTTCGTATCCGGAATACCTCCACCCCTTGTCACGGCGTGAGCCGCGACGCCTTTGATCTTCACAGCGGAAATCCGCGGGGGCATCTGCACCCGCCAACCGAAAAAGGACGCGCATGCGCAATCGATTCTGCGTTCACTGAGATTGGAAATGTCCTTTTCGGACGTAATTGCTCCTGAAGCGTCGTCAGTATCTGTTGTCTTGCCGAACGCAGCGGTTACGAAGTATTCTTTCGGCAGATTCATGACCATGTCTGCCCAGCGGGTCGCTTTTCCAACCAGAATAACCAGAAGGCCGTCCGCCGAGGAATCAAGCGTTCCGGCATGTCCGACTTTTATCCCTTTTCCGAGAAGGCGATTGATATGCTGCACGCAGACCGTACTGCGCACGCCTCTGGCCTTATCGAGGAGCAGAAAGCCGTTCATCGCCGCGCACGCACTGGTCGATAGCCGAAAAGAGACGATCCGTCGCCGAGGATAACGTCCCGGACAAGGTGCAGCCTGCGGCCTGAGGGTGTCCTCCCCCTCCGAAACGGTGAGCAATAGCGGCCGCAGATACGGCTCCTTCCGAACGGATGCTTACGCGAACCCCTTCCCTGTGATCGATCAAGAGCAGCGCAAGCTCGACATCGCGTATGAGCAACAGTTGGTTGACGAGGTTTTCCGTTTCGGAAGGATCAGCTCCGAAGTTCCTGAAATCGGCGTCGACAAGCCAGGTCATGGCTGCAGTTCCTTTGACAGTGATTCGTGAAAGGGCGAGCCCCCAGAGTCGCATTTTTGCATACGATCTGTTGTAGTTGAGGAGCCGGTTGACTTCAGCAGGGCGCACGCCCTTTTCGAGCATGCCTGAAACAGCCATGTGCGTCCGGGACGTCGTACAGGAAAAAGAGAAGGATCCCGAATCCGTTGCGACGCCGACATAGAGCGAAAACGCGGCTTCGTACGAGATGAGAGGGATAGGCGCCGAAGAAAAGATGTTCCAGAGCAATTCCGCCGTTGAGGATGCTCCGGAGTCGACTCGAACGATATCACCGTACAGCGAATTATCATGATGGTGGTCGATATTCAATAACACCGGCGAGAGATCCAAATCCGTAACACTTCTGTCGCGCGTGCTGGTATCGAGAGCGATAACGACATCGCCCTGCGTCGGAGCGAATTCGCCGAGCGATTCAATCTGTTCGTATTTTTGCGCGTGAGGTAAAAACGCGTACATCCCAGGGAAGGGGTCGCGCCCTCCCCAGCGACATTGTTTTCCAATTTCCGTTCCGACACTGAAAAAAGCGCTCGCCGAGCCAAGGGTATCTCCGTCCGGTTTGACGTGAGAAATTAGAATCAAACGCTTTGCAGCCTCAATGACGGACCAGAAATCAGCGCTATTCTCCATCGTCGTAATTGTCATCGTCGTCATCGATTATTGTTTCTTCGTCCGAACTTTCGCCGAGTATGCTATCCGGGACCACCGTTCTAAGGAGGTTGTCGATACGCCTTCCATACTCCTCGGATGTATCGAGAAAAAACGAGAGCTCGGGAATCAGCCGCAACGGGAGACTGTGAGCAAGAAGGCTTCGCAGAAGACCGGCGATCTCCTGCAAAGCCTTGTGAACACTCTCTCGCGACTCGGGATCGAGCGATGTGAAAAAAACCTTGGCATGTCGGAGATCCCTGGAACAATTGACGCCTGTTATAATCGCCTGTTTGGCCAGATCGTTCCTGACTTTTGTTTCAAGGAATATCGCGAGATCCCGTTGTATCTGTTTATTGATTCTTTGTATGCGAAAAGTGGTCATATCGCTCCACCTCTTGAGTGTATTCCAGGATATCGAACCCATCAGCGTCTTGCATCGACTCGATGAATTTGCGAACGATATCGACACGGTCGACCGCCATCTGATTTGTCGGAGCGATCGCGGAGAACCCGAGAAAGGCCCGATTCCATACTCCATCCGGTCCAAGATCCATTGCGGAAACATCCCAGCGCGAACGAGCTCGTTCAAGCAGGGATTTCACCACGTTTCGCCGATCTTTAATGCTTCTGCTTCCCTGAATTTCGATGGAAACAAGAAGAACTGCAACGAAAAGAGTCGGGGAAAAGACGTCCATTCGTATCTGTCAACGCTCCAGATGCCGCTTTTCTTCAACGACCTCGAACACTTCGATGATATCTTTTTCCTGAATGTCCTGGAAATTACCCAGGTTGATCCCGCATTCGTATCCTGCGGCGACCTCTCGGGCCTCGTCCTTGAATCGCCTAAGATTCGAGAGAATTCCGGTCCAGATAACGACGCCGCCGCGAATCAACCGGGCGGGAGAATTCCTTCGCACGAGCCCTTCAAGGACATAGCATCCGGCGATCTTCCCCGCCTTCGGAACCTTGAAGACTTCCCGTATTTCCGCCTGACCGAGGATATGTTCGCGCTTGATGGGCGTCAGAAGTCCTTCAAGAGCCGCCTTGACGTCGTCAATAACGTCGTAGATGATGTCGTAAAGGCGTATCTGTACTCCCGTCTCATCAGCAATCCTCTTTGCGTTGGTATCGGGCCGCACATTGAAGCCGATAATAATCGCCTTTGAAGCCGACGCAAGCATGACATCGGATTCGGCAATTCGTCCGACACCCTTATGCAAAATTGTTATGCCTACCTCATCGTTGCCGATCTTCTCAAGTGCGTCGCAGAGAGCTTCGGCTGACCCCTGAACATCGCATTTCACTAGAAGATTCAGATGCGGCTTGTCGTCGCCTGCGAGTTGCGAGTAGAGTTCCTCAAGCGTAATCTTCCTCGGTGAGAAAACGATACCGTCTCTGCGAACCTGGTCCTTCTCGGAAAGAAGATCTCGCGCCTCCCGCTCTGATTCAACCTGATGGAAGATCTCTCCAGGTTGCGGGACGCCGTTCAGACCCAGAATCTCGACAGGCATGCTCGGACCGGCATCGCATACAGGTTTCCCTTTTGAGTCAATCATGGCGCGGATCTTTCCCCAGCAGGTATCGAAGATAACCACATCGCCGCGGCATAGCGTTCCTTGTTGAACGATGACTGTGGCGACAGGTCCCTTGCCTTTATCAAGCTCGGCTTCGATCACGACTCCTTCTGCAGTTACGGAAGGATCCGCCTTCAATTCTTCCATTTCCGCCACAAGCAATACCATTTCGAGAAGGTGCGGAACTCCCTGTCCGGACTTCGCGGACACCTCGACTGTAACGGTCTTTCCGCCCCACTCTTCCGGCATAAGGCCCATGTCGGAAAGTTGCTGTTTGACGCGATCCGGCTTTGCGTCCGGTTTGTCTATCTTGTTCACTGCAACGATAATGGGCACTCCGGCGGCCTTTGCATGATTGATGGCCTCTCTCGTTTGCGGCATGACGCCATCGTCGGCGGCGACAACGAGAATCGCGATGTCCGTAGCACGGGCGCCCCGTGCGCGCATAGCCGTGAATGCCTCGTGTCCCGGCGTGTCGAGAAGAACGATCTCTCGTCCTTCGTGAACGACTGTGGAAGCGCCAATGTGTTGCGTAATTCCGCCTGCTTCCTGGGACGTAATATTCGTATTTCGAATACAGTCCAGAAGCGTTGTCTTTCCGTGGTCCACGTGGCCCATAACCGTAACGATCGGAGGTCGCGGAACGAGATGATCGCCCCGGAAGACGGTCCGTTTCACGGGAACGCAGACGAGATTTTCAGCTTCCGCAATCTCTTCGGAATCATCCGAGAGAACGACATCGACGTCGTGAACCTTGCGGAACACATCCATGATCGGTTTTTCCAGTTCCGCGTCTGCGGATACGACAACACCCGAATCCAGGAGGATTTTTACTCCCTCCTCCGGGGTCATCCCGAGAAGGACGCACAGGTCTCTCAGAGTCGCACCTTTTGAAAGCCTCAAAACAGGTCTTTCGTCGCCGGCGTTCTGAACGCTGTTCAACAAGGGGGAAGGGATGCGTGTACCGAGGGATTCTTCAATGATTTGCGCTACGTCGGTATCAATGGAGCTCATATGCGTTTTAACGTCGACTCCCAGATCCACCAATAATGTCATCAGTTCTTTGTTTGTTTTTCCCAATATTTTAGCCAGTTCATATACTCGTATCTTGCTCAAACTCAATTCCCCCCTCCGGCAGGAGACGCATCATGCTTTGTGCGAATCCTCCGTGCATAGGAACAGCAACCACGTGCGTGTTCCGAGTTCCGATTGACGTTGACAGAGTGAAGCGGTCAATTCCATGCAGCACTCGGAACACACTGCCCCTGCGTTCACAGGAACCAGAGACCAGGGCGCCGGCTTCCCCCGCACAGTCTTCTGGAAACAGGACAAGAGCCCGCTTTCCTGAAAGCAGATATGATTTTACACCATCTTTCCCGATGATTAGCACCCGCGCTTTCCGAGCAAGTCCCAAAAGAGACAACAAAGACCCGTTCATGCTTCAGTCTCCTCGAGAAGTAAAAAAAGCTCCGCATAAAGCGAATCCGGGATCCGCACACGGAGGGCTTTGGAAAGCGCATTCGTCTTCTTCGCTTCCGCGATGCACATCTTGTTCAGGCAAACATACGCGCCACGTCCCGGAGCCTTTCCCGATCTATCAATGCGCACATCCTCACCGGAAACATTCCGTACAATACGAAGCATTTCCCGTTTTGTCTTTTCCTCCCTGCATCCGACACACATCCTCGGCCTTCTTCTTTTCGGAGCTTCCATAGACACCCTCGAAAGCGTCCGGATCAAAGAATATCCTGGAAAAGATCGTGAAGAGTAGGCATTTTTTCCGCCTCCAGGGCGTTGATGTCTATTTTCCAGCCCGTCAGACGAGCTGCGAGGCGGACATTCTGTCCGGCTTTGCCGATCGCGAGCGACAATTGATCCGGCCGCGCATAGACCGATACAGCTCTCTCGAGATCGAGATTCGGTTCAATTTTTACAATTTTGGCGGGGGAAAGAGCGTTTCGTATGAACTGAAGCGGATCGTTGTTCCAGATTATGATATCGATTTTTTCTCCACACAGCTCTTTGCTGATCGATTTGATACGTGCTCCGCTGTTTCCCACGCACGCGCCTACAGAATCAACGTTTGAATCCAGCGAAAAGACAGCGACTTTCGCACGCGCTCCCGCTTCGCGAACGATCCCCTTGAGCTCGATAATTCCATCCGTAATCTCCGGCACTTCAAGTTCGAGAAGCTTGCGCAACAAACCGGGATGTGTTCGGGAAACGACGATTCGCGGCCCGCGTGTTGTCTGTCGCACATCGAGAAGGTAAAACTTCATACGCTCTCCAGGAGTGTATAATTCGCCTACGATTCTCTCTTCGCGAGGCAGAATCGCCTCTGTTCGTTCGTTCAGTCGTATGAGAACCTGATCGTGTTCCGACTTGAAGACGAGCCCGGTCACAAGATCTCCGACCCGGTCAGCGAATTCTTCGAAAATATTCTGGCGCTCCGCATCTTTCAAACGCTGTATGATGACTTGGCGAGCCGTCTGGGCCGCAATACGTCCGAAGTTTTCCGGATTTTCTTCAATCCGTATGATATCTCCCGTGTCGACATCGAGAAAACCGAGTTTCTTGGCGTCGGACAAGGAGATTTGCGTATCCGGAGTATCCACGATATCGACAATTTGCTTGATCTCGCAAAGAGAAACGCTCCCACTTTCAAGATCTATGTGCACTTCGACATCCTGATTGCCATCCTGGTACTTTCTGTATGCAGAAACGAGCGCTGCCTCCAGACTCGAAGCGACGATCTCCGGCGAGAGGCCTCTTTCCGTCGTTATCTGCTTCAAGGCACGCACGAAATCGCGTCCGAGCTGCATATATCTCTCTCCTCCCCAAAAACGGCCATTTTATCTCGGCTCTTTATAAACTATATGTGCATTTGTAATGATATTGAACGGAACAAGGAGTGCATCCAGAGTATCTATTTCTTCAATATGAACGGAATTATCTCTTACGGCCATTATGACGCCCGTGATTTGTCTTCTCCCCTCGACGGGTTCACGAAGACGGACGCGCACTGTTTTCCCCTGAAAGCGAATGTAATCGTCTATAGTAAAAAGAGGACGTTCTATTCCGGGAGAACTGACCTCGATGGAAAATTTCTCAAGAAAAGCCGAATCCATCTCATCAATCTTCTTGACGACCGCCCGGGATACGATTTCGCAATCCTTGACCAGGATACCGCCGATACTGTCGATAAAAATTTGCAGTGCGGAATCGTGTTGCTCAGTAACAAACCGGGCCAATACGCATTCATACCCCAAGCTTTCAATCGTTTTCCGGACAACGGCCAGCGCATCGCTTTTCGCCAAAGGCAACGCTCTTCGCCTCTCTCTCGTTCAACCCATAAAAAACGAAGAGTGGGTAAGCCCCACTCTTCGGCAAAAATCCTCTCCAAATCGCTATATGCAGTCTACCACACGCGGCTCTCCAACGCAACTAGAATGCCGTGTCCGAGATAAAATCGCTCCACCAGTCATCCAAAGAGGTCTCAAAGTCCCAAATATCCGGCGACAGAACAAGCAAATCAGAAAAAGCCTCTTCTTCAAGAACCGGGAGATCAAGCACCCCGTTCCAGTAAAGAACACCGTCAATCTTGTTCGAGGAGAAAACTCTCGCATCCAAGGCGTCTCACTCCCCCGCGCGCTTCGAGTTTATTCGACCCAATAGTTCGGAGCCTCCTTGGTGACGACGACGTCATGAGGATGACTTTCTTTGACCGATGCGGACGATATTCGAACAAACCTGGCCTTTGTCTGAAGTTCCTCGACGGTTGCAGCTCCAACATACCCCATCCCGGCGCGTAACCCGCCGGTGAGCTGGTACATGACACTGCCAAGCGCTCCCTTGTATGCGGCCAAGCCTTCAATTCCTTCCGGAACGAGCTTCTCGGCGGAAGACCCTTCCTGGAAATAGCGGTCTTTGCTGCAGCCTTCCTTCATGGCTCCAAGCGACCCCATTCCCCTGTAACTCTTGTACGAACGCCCCCTGTAAATAACCACTTCTCCCGGGCTTTCCTCCGTCCCTGCAAACAGGGATCCGATCATGACACAATCCGCGCCGGCCGCGATCGCTTTAACGATATCGCCGGAATAGCGAATGCCTCCGTCGGCAATGACCGTCTTCCCGCGTTCATGCGCCACACGCGCCGCATTGACGACTGCTGTAAGCTGCGGCACGCCTATTCCGGCGATGATGCGGGTGGTGCAGATGGATCCCGGGCCAACACCCACCTTGATCCCGTCCGCCCCGGCCGTAATCAGTGCGTCTGTCGCCTCTGCGGTTGCGACGTTTCCTGCGATGATCCTCATGTCGGGAAACTCGGCGCGAACCCGGCGCACGGTCTCTATGACACGAGACGAATGACCGTGCGCCGTATCGACGATAATGACGTCGACGCCCGCTCTTACCAGTGCGGAGGCGCGTTCGAGGGCATCCATGCCGGAACCGATCGCCGCTCCGACGCGAAGTCGGCCATGCGCATCCTTCGAAGCCAAGGGAAATTCCATGACTTTCTGAATGTCCTTTATGGTGATCAAGCCCTTGAGAATGCCATCGACGTCAACGATCGGGAGCTTCTCGACCTTGTGGAGCATAAGTATTTTCTTTGCGTCCTCAAGCGTTGTGCCTTCGGATGCCGTAATGAGATTTTCGGACGTCATGACGCGGCGAATCATCTGCTTATAATCCGTGACGAAGCGAAGATCCCGGTTCGTTATGATGCCGACCAGTTTTTTTCTTTCGTCAACAATGGGGACACCGGAGATGTGGTAGCGAGACATGAGGTCGATTGCGCTCTGAACGGGATCCTCGGCGTGAAGGAAGAAGGGATCGACGATTACTCCTGATTCGGATCGTTTGACCTTATCAATTTCGTCAGCCTGTTTTGCGATAGGCATGTTTCTGTGAATTATTCCGATGCCGCCTTCTCTCGCGATTGCAATCGCGAGGCGTGATTCCGTAACCGTATCCATCGCGGCGCTGCATATCGGAACCGCCATGGATATATCCGGCGTCAACTTCGAGGCGATCGACACCTCGGCGGGAATGACATCGCTGCATGCCGGCTCCAGAAGGACATCGTCAAACGTGAATCCTTCGTATGAAACGAATCTGTCGCCCATATACATCTTCCTTCCCCGTTCGCGTTATCAGTACGCATCACAATCGAATCGGTCCATGAACTCCGACACTCAAAACCGACGTATCAACGGACGTAAAAAGAGTGGAAAAAGTCTACGCCACTTTCAGGTCATCATCAAGTAGCGGAAGGCGGGATATCCCGCTCAGGAAATCTTTCGATCGTCGCTACCGCGGAACATTCCATACATTGACCTGCGCCGACCGGTCCTATCCCCTCTCCGGATTTGACTTTCAGATTGACGGTTTTCGCATGTCCCTCAGTCGAAAGGTTCGTCTCCAGACTTGTCCGGATTGCTTCAAGATAGGGAGACAATCGCGGGTATTGCGCCGAGAGCACGACATCGATCCAGCGTATGAACCAACCCTTTGAGCGAACAATTGAAACGACACGGCGCAACAGCTCCATGCTGTCTGCGCCCTTGTACGAAGAATCGTATGCCGGGAACAGCGTTCCGATATCCGGTTCGCCGGCTGCTCCCAGGATGGCGTCGGAAATCGCGTGAGCCACAACATCCGCGTCAGAATGGCCGTAAAGTCCGAGGGGGCTCGGAATGTCTACACCACCGAGAATCAGTCGTCTTCCAGGTTGAAGCGGATGCACGTCAAAACCTATCCCCGTACGGCATTCGTTTACGTCCGTCATCTTCCGGGCGAGAACGAGATCCTCCGGATACGTTATTTTGAAGTTGTTTCGTTCTCCCGGAATAAGGGAAAGAGGATGACCTCTCGAAACCCAAGCTTCCGCTTCATCGTTTCCGAGGAGGCCGTACGCTTCGAGCGACGCGGACAGCAACGAACGACCGAATCCTTGCGGGGTTTGTGCGGCGACAAGAGAATTCCGGTCGACGGAGTGAACAGCGTTTTCTTCTCTCCGCTTGAGAGCATCGGTAACCGGGCAAACCGGTATAGCCCCGGTCGTCGCAGATGACGCTTCGGCGACCGATGTGAAAAGTTTTTCCGATGCAAACGGACGAGCCGCATCATGCACCAGCACGACGTCGCAGGAACAAGCCGAGATGCCGTGCAGAACGGATTGTGCACGTTTTTCCCCTCCCGGAACAACCCGAAAGGGCATTCGCCATTGATTCTTCGCGAAATGCGCTTCTTCACCGGGAGAGACAACAAGGATGCATTCTCCGACAACTCCTTTTGCATGGAGCGATTCCGCCTTCCGGACACTCCACTGCCACATGGGACGGCCGCCGATCAACTCGAGCTGCTTCGGAATTCCTCCCATTCTTTGTCCTTTCCCGGCCGCCACAATAACGAGAGAACACCCGGTCATGGACGAATCTCCCGTCGAATCCTTCCGAAGACCATTCTCCCCGCTGACGTCTGAAGCATGGATGTGACGACAACCTCCACCCGGCGTCCCAGGTAGTTCTCCCCGTCCTCGATGACGAGCATCGTTCCGTCGTCAAGATAGCCTACGCCCTGATGCGGTTCCTTTCCCTCACGAATAACGTCAATCACGATCGATTCTCCTGGAAGCAACATGGGTTTCAAGGCGTTTGCCAGATCATTGACGTTGAGGACGCGAATTCCCTGTATCTGAGCGATCTTGTTCAAATTGTAATCTGTAGTCAGAATTTGCGCGTTGAGTTTCTGCGCCATGGCGGTTAGTCCGCTGTCGACGGATTCAACGCGTAGATGCTTCAGTGAAAACTCGACGATCTCGACATGTATGCCGGGAATCTTCTGGAGTTCGTTGACCACATCGAGGCCGCGTCGTCCGCGCGTTCTCCTTGCCGGATCCGTGGAATCGGCGACGGCCTGCAGTTCCAGAAGAACAAAACGAGGCAAGACAAGGCTTCCTTCCAGAAATCCCGTCTTTGCCACATCAAGAATGCGACCGTCGATTATGACGCTTGTGTCCAGTAATTTTCGATTCAGCGGAGGATCTTCGTCATCCGCAGTTTCTCCTTCGGATAGAGGTTCATTGTCGCTCGCCGATCCGCTGCGACGGAGAACTTTCTCCTTAAGTCCGATAATTGGCGCGAATACGCCTTTTATGTCATTCTGGCGCTTCAACACGATTCGCGCACCGACATACGCGAGAGTCACATTCAAAAATACGGCGATATAGCTGCCGAACGGCAGATTGGAAAAAGGCAGCGCCAGCAGGTTCGCGATCAACAATCCGACGATCATTCCCAATGTCGCTGAGGTGATATCCTGCCATTTGAAATTCTTCAGGTGGTTTTCAAATAAAGCCCCTAACGCTGCCAGAGATCTCGTAAAAAGAGGTGCTAAAATAAAACCGATTCCTCCGAAAAAGAGGATGCAACACAAAGAAAAAAAGACCTGCTTCGGAATCCACGAAGGTATCGTGTTTCTCGCCCAGAGAACCCATTCATACGGTATCTCCGGGATGATGATTTGTGCGATCTGGAACCCCGCCATGCCTCCGAGCAGAACGAGGAGTCCTCTGAAAAGGGTGCGAATCACAGGTCCGAAACCTTCCGACATTATTTCACCTCTTTTCGCTCATACTTCCCCTCCGTATTTCGACTCGCGCATCCAAAGCAGCGTGAAGAGTGACACGATCGGCGAATTCAATGCTTCCGCCGATCGGGAGCCCACATGCCAGCTTCGTAATGCGGACTTCGTCGAAGCCATCGAGCGCATCCATAATTGCGTGGTAGGTCAACTCCCCTTCGATACGGGGATTCGTGGCGACGATCACCTCCCTGACATTCAGATCTCTCAGGTGCTTCTGCAGAAAAGAAAGAGCTTTTTCGGAAAGATCGTCTCCCGTTAAAGGGGAAACACGTTCTCCGAGAACATGATACACTCCGCCGAAGACTCCTGTACCTTCGATGTTGACGAGGTCTTCCACAGTCTCGACGACAAGAACCGAAGTCCGGTCGCGCATCGGATCGGAACAAATAGGACACGGATCCGTATCGGTTATGGTACCACAGAGCGAACATTGACGAATATTTCGCTTTGCATCGTTAAGCGCTTCGACAAAATCTGAAGCAAAACTCTGCGGTTGCTGTATGAAAAAAAAAGCCATTCTCCGGGCGCTCTTCTCACCGATTCCCGGAAGTCTTTTCAGCAAAGCGACAAGGCGATCGAACGCACCCGGAGTCATATATCAGGCAGCCTCTTCTACATCATTCCGAGAGAAGCGAGACCGCCCGTGACGCTGTTCATGCGTTCCTGAGCCAGTTCACGGCTCTTACGGACAGCGTCCGTTACCGCAGCGAGGACGAGATCTTCGAGCATTTCGACGTCAGCAGGATCGACTACTTCCTTTTCTATGGAGAGCGACACGATATCGCCGTGCCCGTTTGCGGTCACAGTGACCATTCCGCCGCCGGCCTGTCCCGTAACGGTTTCTTTGGCGAGCGCCTCCTGAACCTGCGCCATTTTGGATTGCATCTGCTGCGCTTGTTTCATTATCTTGTCGAGCTTCATGGCTTTTCCTCCTCAAATGGTAGCGACTCGCTTAGTGATGATATGCTGTTCCTGAAAGTATCGAAAACGCGCGATAGAGCTGTTCCATAAGAAGCAAAACACAGAAATCGTGCGGAAATGTCATCCGGGAAAGCGCCAGCTTTTTTGAAGCTTTTTCGTGAAGGTCCGCGGAAACGCCGAACGGTCCGCCGATTACGAAGACAAGACGTCCCGGACACGTTCCCGTTTCGTTCTGAATCCAGCTTGCGAATTGAGCGCTCTTGAAGTGTTCGCCGTTCTCATCCAGAAGAATACATCGATCGCGTTCGCGAAGGAACTTTTCAAGCAAACGCCCTTCTTTTTCAACCACGATTTCCTTTCGCGTCTCGCCGCGGACCTCAGGAACGCTCTCCCACGCGACCTTGTGATTCGGACTCATTCGCGACATATATTCGGCGATCGTTCGTTCCAAAAAGGGATCCCGTATCTTTCCGACCGACAGAACGATGACCTTCATTATAGAATGGAGGTTTTCTTTTTGGAGGCAAGTCTTTTGACTGCAAATCGCTCCTGGCGTTCCCGCTCGGAGAGTATCGATCGTATTCGCGATTCATCGGCCGCAAGCTCAGGGAGAAGAACGTACTGCAGCGTGTTTATCTTCATAAGGGTTTTTCGAAGTTCCTTTTCGAGAAATGTGAGTTTCGTCTTCAGATTCACATACTTCCACATGATTTCGTCTACCTGTTTTAGCTCATTTCGAAGATCGTCAACGTAGAGAGATGTCAACGCCGGGTCGTAGGCGAATCGCACGGATGAAGAAAGCGCGTTCGCTTGTGGGAAAAATTGCAGATACCGGCATCCCATCAATGAGTGACGGACAGATGAGACAGAAAGACTCGGTGCATCCGAGCGAAGAAGCTGAATCATGGAACTCCCGTCATAAATTCTTACAAGCGCGTAAAAAGCCGAAAGACGCTTCGTCTTCTCGGCGAATTCGTTTGCCAGTTCTCGGAAAACGCGCCTGTCTTCCTCCAAGGTTCGAAGCAGTGCGTCTCTTTTCTTCTCGAGAAGCTGTTTGCCGTACTGAACTGTTCCGCGGCGCTTTCTCACATCGAGAAGCTGTTCCCGGGTAGGTGGACGTTGCGCCGAATCCGTCATGAAAGAGTCCCTTCCAACCTCCAGAATCTCGAAACATAGTGCTCGGGCAGCCGATACAGTTCCTTTCGGGGCAACTCCCGGAAGCACTCCCATGAGATGCGCTCCGACTCAGCCAACGATCTCCGCGTATCACCCTGGTTGACGAACTTCCGTTCAAAGGCATCGCCGAAACGAAGATATTTCTTCTCTGTATCGGTGAGTCCGTCGTCCCCGACAATCAATCGCAGCTTTTCGAGTTCCTTCGCCTTTGCATACGACGCGTAAAGCTGGTCAGCCAGCGCCCGGTGGCTTTCAAAAGTCCGTTTTCGACCGATGCCCTTGTTCATGAGCCTGCTCAGACTCGGCAGGACATTGACCGGCGGATAGCCGACCCTGTCATGAATGCCGCGGTCGAGCACAATCTGCCCCTCCGTGATGTATCCGGATAAATCGACAACAGGGTGTGTCATATCGTCATCAGGCATGGTAATGATCGGAATTTGCGTCACGCTGCCGGCGCTTCCGCGGACGCAGCCGGCTCTTTCATAAATTTCGGAAAGATCCGAATACATGTACCCGGGATATCCGCGCCGCCCCGGAACTTCTTCACGTGCGGCTCCGATTTCGCGGAGAGACTCGCAGTAATGCAACATGTCCGTAAGAATGACGAGAACGTCATAGCCCTTGACGAAGGCGAAATATTCCGCGGCGGTGAGGGCCATTCGAGGCGTCAGCAATCTCTCGACTGCGGAGTCGCTGGCGAGGTTTACGAAAAAGACGCCGTTGTTGATCGCTCCGGTTTCTTTGAAAATATCCATGAAGAATTGCGCTTCGCGTCGGGTAATTCCCATTGCGGCGAAAACAACGAGAAACGATGTCTCGCGGCCGGGAATCGTTGCCTGCCTGACGATTTGCGCCGCCATGCGGTTCGCCGGTAATCCGGCTCCCGAAAAGACCGGGAGTTTTTGCCCGCGCACAAGCGTATTCATCATGTCGATGGTGGAGATTCCCGTTTCGATATATGCATTTGGGCTTTCCCGCATGTAGGGATTGATCGGCATTCCGGTAACCGGAAGGATGTCCTCTACAAACGAAAGATCTTCCCCGTCGAGAGATTCGCCCCTGCCGTTCATGACACGTCCGATCAGGCCATTGCCGAGAGGCATGCGAACGACGTCCCGTTCAAGCCATACGGTACAGTTTCCCGTATCGAGCCCCATCGTCCCGTCAAAAACCTGAACGGTGCAGATGTCCCTGTCGATCTGGAGAACTTGCCCCAACCGGTGTCCTTCGGGGGATTCAATAGTCACCAGTTCTCCATAACCTGCGTCCGCTATGCCGGTTACAAACACCAGAGGGCCGGCCATACCGGTAATGGAACGGAATCCCTCTCTTGAGAGCGTCATTTCGGCATCACCGCCAGTCCCGATACGCGATTCATTTGATCATCCAACCATCGAGAGCCTTCAGCTGCAAAATCGGTTTCCGCAAATTCCCGAATCCGGAGAAGATCACCGAGAAAAGGAATATCGGCGATTTCCTCGAAGACGACTCCGTCAACGATCCGCTTTCGCACGATGTCATCGAGCCGCTTTAAAACATCGAGGATTTCGAACTGTTTCCTTACGGAACAGCTCGCATCGACATCGGAGAATGCGTTCTGCTGCAAATAGACGATCCTGATCAGTTCCGCCATAAGCAAGATCCATTTATCTTCCTCCGACAGTCCGTCTCGTCCGACAAGCTGCACAAGTTCGACAAGCCTTCTGTCGTTATCGAGCATCGCGCGAAGATACTGTTTCAATTCGTCTCTTCTGGGTCCGACTTCTTTCGAGAAAATGGGATCAAGTATCTCTTCGTACAGCGAAAAACTCTGCGACCAGTTGATTGCCGGAAAATGCCGCTGTTGCGCCAGTCGCTTATCGAGCCCCCAGAACGCCCCGGAAAGGCGCAGACTCGCCTGTGTAACCGGTTCCGAAAAATCTCCGCCGGCAGGAGACACTGCGTTAATGACCGTTACCGAACCGGAGCGATGCGGATCCCCGAGCGCTCGGACACGTCCCGCGCGTTCGTAATACTGCGCAAGGCGGGAACCGAGATACGCAGGATACCCCTCTTCACCGGGCATTTCTTCGAGCCTTCCGCCGATTTCGCGGAGCGCTTCAGCCCAGCGTGACGTCGAGTCCGCCATAATTGCGACGTTATACCCCATATCACGATAATACTCTGCGATAGTCATTCCGAGGTAAATACTTGCTTCACGCGCTGCGACCGGCATGTTCGACGTGTTTGCAATCAAAACAAGCCGCTCCATAAGAGGGGCGTCATGCCAGGGATCGTTCAGTTCGGGAAACTCTTCAAGAACTTCCGTCATTTCGTTTCCTCGTTCGCCGCAGCCTATGTAAACAATGATGTCAGCATTACACCACTTGGCGAGAGATTGTTGCGTCACAGTTTTTCCCGTTCCAAATCCTCCCGGAAGAACAGCGGCGCCGCCAAGTGCAAGCGGAAAGAGCGTATCGAGCACTCTCTGGCCCGTTATAAGCGGACGGTCGAGCGGCAGACGTTCCTGAACCGGCCTCGGGACGCGAACCCTCCATTTCTGCGAGAGGGCGTACTCTTCCCCGCCCGATACCCTGCATACCGTCCGGTCAAGCGGATACCGGCCTTCCGGCGCAATGAATTCGACAATACCTCCCTTTGAAAATGGAGGAACCATGATTCGATGCTCGACATGCGAGCCTTCCCTGGAGCACCCTATGAACGAACCCGGGCGCAACAAATCTCCGATGCTGACGGAGGGAACGAAGGGCGCCTCCAGCACGTGAGATAACATCCCGGTATGAATTCCGCGACGAATGAATATGCCTTCCTCGCCAAGCTTTTTCAACGGGCGCCCTATTCCGTCCAGAACGCTGCCGAGTATCCCCGGACCGAGGTCGACAGCAAGCAATTCTCCGGAAAAAGCGCACTTTTCGCCGCTCCTGACGCCGTTTGTATCTTCATAGACCTGAATATCGACCTGGTCTCTCCGGATTCGGATAACCTCTCCAAGAAGATGCGCACAGCCGACATAGGCGATTTCGAACATTCTGACGGGAGCGTTTGATCGAACCGTGACTACAGGACCGGAGACTCCGAGAATGATACCCTCTGTCATACGCGTCACCTCAAGACGTTTCCACGAAAAGATCCGGGAAAGGAATCCACACCGGTTTTTGCGAAATCGTCAGCCGTTTTCGCAACGTCCCCGGTATTTCCTTGAACCAGCTATCTTCAACAATCACGAAAGCGCGATCACTTTTTGCAATTGAATCCAGAATCTCGCCAAGATCTGTCGGAGAGTCGCAGATAATCGGCTCGAATCCTTCAATCGCCCAGAGGTCAACAAAGAGCTGTCGTCCAACGACGACCGGTCTCAGCGCTTCCATAGGTTATGCCGTCTTTTTCTGTTCGTCACGGATAATAAGCCGTTCATAGATTTCCGTACTATTCATCCCGAAACCGACTCCCACTGCAATCATGTTCAAATTTCGCCATTCGACGAAAACACGCGCGGCATACCCCAGAGCCACGTGAATCCCCAAGAGATCGAGCCGATAAAGAGACATCTCCCACTCAAGCAGCAACGTATTGATTCTTCTTTGGACAACTTCGGGTGAGACCGCAGCGCCAGTCAATGACGCACTCCACGGAGTTCCGGCAAGAAGATGACGCAACGAAACTGTCTTATTCAGTCGTTGCGTATCAATGCTGGTTCCGCTCATCGTCAGATACGGCGTAGTCAATGGCGCACCCAATACGTTTCGGCGCAACCATATGGCGATATTCCAAACATCAACTAATCTTCCGAAAAACTCGGTGACGAGCCGAACATTCTCATTCTTCGATCCTTTGAGTTCATTCAACGCCGAACCTATAAAACCGCGCAGAAACATTCTCTCGGCGCGCATGAGATCATTCGTGCGTGCAAGTTCGGAAAACGAAGAGGCAAGAGCTGGGCTGATAAGCGAAGCATTTGAACGGCAATATTCGAGACAGTCCGATATGTCGGAACAGGTTTTCCATAAATTCGAAAAAAACGAAGCAGAAACGGCGCCGTATGCTTGCCAGTACGGTTCCGGCATTCCTTTCTTGCCGGCATTGATTGCTCTGAGAACCAATCGTCCGTTCAGAAGATCCGCACGCAACAAATAAACGGAAATCAAACGCGCAGCTTCTCCCTTTGCAAGCGATCGAAGAAGCGACAAGCGCTCTGTTTCCGTTTCCGCAATGACAGCTTCTATTCTTTTCAAGGACGAATCCTGGGAAACAACGAGCTTCTTCTGGAACGCTCCGGCAAAAGAAACGTTTTGCAGCAGGAATATTTCGAGATCTCGAATTGTTCCATTTGCGAGTTGAACGTAATCTCCTTGTTTCAAGAGGTTCGACGCTTTCGACCTGATCCGTGCGTTAAGATAATCGTAGTTCGCGAACGAATTCTGGATATTCGGCGACAATTCGTCTGACCTCCCGGGATAAATCCTTGATGACATCCGGGTGCATTCTTTCCCATCTTGTTTTCAACGTATTGTCGAAAACGCGTGCGCCATCCGGAGATTCCAGAATGCATCCTCCCCATCGCGGAAGGTATTTTTCGCGAATTTCGTTGGATATTTTGCGATCGGCCAGAAACACGGAATCATCCGAATCGACATAGACAATCGAATGTGTACCCATTACCTCGGCGCCTTCAGATATAAGAGAACAAAGCATATCTCCATATTTATTTCTGTCTTTTTTTAATTTTTGAATACTATCTATGAATAATTTCTCAACGCGCGAAAGCAAACGGTTCGTTTCCTTCAGGAACTCACCCCGGTACCGACTTCGGACACTAAACAAAGAACTCGCAAGAAGCGAGACATATCGGGCTTCATAATGCCTGCTCAATGCCGCTATTTCCTGTTCCACCCCGATTCGTTTACGGGAAAGCAGCTCGGCGATCCGCTTTCCTGTCGTGTCACGGAGCGCCTCTATTCTGAGCTCATGCTCCCGTAGAAGAGATTCCTTGAACGGTTCAAGATCCGGATTCTTTTCTCCAGTCATGATTCATCAGGCAAATTGAAGGATAAGCATTATGGCGACAACAAAGCCAAGGATTACCATCGTTTCGGGAATCGCTTCGAGAATGATCATTGTTCCGGCCGTTTCAGGCTTTTCCGCTACTGTTCCAGCGCCGGCGCTGCCTATCTTCGCCTGCGCATACGCGGTTGCAAGAGCGGGTAATCCGACGGCGAGCGCAGCTGCGATGGCGATTATTGCTTTTTCCATAAAGTTCTCCTCCTCCTGGCGAATGGCGCATAATACTTTCCGTTTCCATCGTAAAATTTGCCCATAAACTCGACATAGTGCAGACGAGCGGAATGGAGCCCAGACCCGGTAATGGCAAGAACGAAATTCAAAAGATGAATAAAAAACGCAATGAGGATGCCCAGAACGGAAAGTCCGAGTATGTCGACGAATTTCGAGGCAACCATCGCAAGAATTGCCGAAGAGAGACCAATTGCGGCTATCCTGACATAACTGAGAATGTTGCCTATGGAACCGAGGCCTTCGATAAGGCCGCCGATCCCGCCTCCAACGATAAGAAATACGAGGCCCAGAAAAAGCAGTATACCCCCTGAAGGAAGGAGCACCGTCGAAAAAGGCGTTTTCAGGCTTGCCAGAAGGGCGAATACCGCCAGCAAAATCATGATGTTTCCGGCCTTCTCATTTCGCAAGTGCGCGTTCTTTTCTCGAACGCCTCGGACGAAACCAATAAAGAGCCCTATGAGAACGTGAGCCGTGCCAAGAGAAACCGAGAATGCCATGACCGGAAGGACAGCATGGGAACGCTCGACCCATAACGGTTCGATATGGAAGAGCCGGTGTCCGATGTCGCCAAAGAACTCTCCATATGCAATACCCCAGAGGAGACTCCACGCCGCTACGCCTGACAGGATTTTCCCGACATCATTTTTGACCGGAGTCGCCCCTTTCCGCTGCAAATACATGGAAATTGCGAAAATCAGCAAGGCGTATCCGACGTCGCCTACCATGCATCCGGCAAAAAAAGGAAAGAAAAGAGCGATGAACGAAGTCGGATCGAAAGTGTTGTAGGACGGAGGACGTAAAAGCGATATAAAAAGCTGATAAGGACGGGTGTGTGACGAATTTGAAAGGGCGGTCGGAACGTCCTGCCATTCATCCGAAGTGGGATATCTCCAATGAAGAAAGATCGAAGCGCCGAAACGTTCTCTCAGAAGTGAAGACACTTCTGGAAAAGCGTCGGCGGGAATCCAGCCCTCGAGCTGAAAGTACTCTTCAGCCGGATTCGATTGTTGCGCAACGACGTTTTCCTCAAGTTCCTCATCGATAAGGATAAACATCGATGCAAGCTTTGGTCCCCATTCAACGGCCGTACCGGCCAGATCTTCGTTAATTTTCTTGATTTCATCGGGGATGCTCCGAAACTGCGCATCCATGCACTGAAGAACATCGACGATCGCATTGTCATCGCATTCCACAGGAGCCCGCCATCGAATACCGCCGTTTCCCCGAAGCGTACGTTCGGTCAGAGCATCGAGAGCACGTGGAACGCAAACACACAGAAGAAGCTGGTCGTCGTCAAAAGAATGCGTCATATGCGAATAGCCGGAGTCATTCCCCTTTTCGCTTTTGAGCGAATCAGCAAGCGAAGTCATAACTTTTGACGCCTCAGATCTGTCGATCCACCACAAGGAAATACTCGTGTCCGCACGTGCAGCGTCTGCAATAAACGAACGGAACGACCGGATCATCTCGCGACTGTTCCTGATCCTGCCGTAGAGATCCTGCAACGATTCCTTTCTTTTTGCGCACCCTGCAAGGCGTTCACGGAACTGATCGAGGCTTTTGTCTATTTCGTCAGTCAGTTGGTCGAGAGGTAACGACAATCGCTCTTTCGTCTTTCGGATCATATTTTCCGAAAGAGAACCCCAATTATCCCAGCTTAGTATCTCAAGCATTCCGAGAAGCTTTCCGCGGAGCATCCTGAGCGAATCTGTTTCCGTTATCGAATGCTGCGGAGCGGACGTTTGCAGATCGAGATGAAGAACCCCGGAATCATGAAGGGTTTCGATGATCTCCCGCTTTCGCGATGCGGTCCCCCAAACAGCGAGACGCAACATGCTCCGGATCATTGATTTCCTTCCTCCGGGCCTGAATCCGAACGGATCGCCCGTGCAACAAAAGACAATACGAAGTCTTCGCAATTCCAACTCATGAGATCTGAACGAATCTGGGCCAGCGTATTCCGAAGCGAGTTTTCCGCTTCAGCAACTGCCGCGGCGATCGCGCTTTCTTTTTTCGACCATTCCGCACGGGTGAGATCCAAGGTTCGTACAGCCATCGCCTCCATTTGAGAGGCGGCAGCCGCCTCATCCTGGAGAGACTGGGCTTGAGCACGTTTATACTCGATATCCAGCTTGTCGCGAATGTCGGCGAGTTCCGCTCCGATAGCATTCACTTCTGCACCGGCAGCCATGTCAGTTTTCTTAACAGCGGCATCCATCGTGCAGAGCATCCTCCATCAGATACTCGCAAAAGGATTCGCGGTCTAAGATCCCAACGAGTTTTCCTTCGTCAACGACCGGAATTCTCTTGATGCCTCTGCGCAGCATAATATCGGCGACCGTCATCAGCCCGGTATCGGGTCCGACAAATACCGGTTCTCGGTTCATAAACTCTCTCACGGGAGATTTTCCGATCGCCGCGAATTTCCGGGCGAGATAACACTCATCATCGCCATCGAGAAAAGTGCTTTGTGCGAGGACTTCAAGGTACGTCGGAACCGCCGCTTTCAGGATATCGGATTCGGAAATATATCCAATGAGCGACCATTCCTCATCTACTACGGGGAGACCGGACACTTTGTGGCTGTACAGCGTATGAACCGTATCCTGGATCCAGTCATTCTCGAGCACCGAGGTCAGATCCCGCTGCATGATTTCTCTCGCCGTCGTTCTCACTCGCTATTCATCCTCCCCGACACGCTCCTGTCTCACGCGTGTTGCAAAGACATGAAGGCAAAAAACGAACAAATCAATGTCTCTTCTCCATCGCCAGGGTTCCTGCAAAAGACGATAGAGCCATTCCATCCCCGATTTCTGCCACGATTCGGGAGCCCGCGAAAGACTCCCAGACACAACATCGAAAGAACCGCCGACGCCAACGGCGACGATCGGTCCCAGTTCTTCCGAAAATTCGTCGATCCAAATCTCCTGTCGAGGGAGTCCCATACCGACGAAGAGGATCTTTGCTCCAGAATTCCTAATTTGGTTCGCAATGGCCGGACTCTCGGAAGGATCGAAAAATCCGTTATGGAATCCGGCTAAGACAAGATCGGGATACGTTTTTTTAAGCCTTTCGGAGGCTCCTCGAACAATCTCTTCCGTCCCGCCAAGCAGATACACGGGCCAGCCTTCGGCGGCCGCCAGACGCGTGAGGCGCGTCATGAAATCGATGCCGGTAACGCGTTCCTGAACAGGGACACCCAAGAAACGAAGCGCCCAGACAAGGCCGGAACCATCTGCAAGAGTCATGGAGGATCGTTGCAGAACGCTCTTGTAACGAATATCCCTTCTCGCTTGCATCAACGCAAGTGCGTTCACTGTAGCCACAAGGTTCGCCCTGCTCCCGGCGTCAATCAGGCTGCGGACCTTTGCAACGGCATAGTCCATGGAGACATTGTCGATGTGTATTCCCCAAAGACCCTTATGATGAGATTTTTTTTCGGGGGAGCGGCATAGCCGGAAAAGCGGGATCGCCGTTACTCCCGAAAAAAACAGGATCCCGCTCAGCACAAGGACGGTTCCCTCGCTGCCGTCGAGCTGGAACAATGCGATAACGGCCCCTATGATGGCGCATACCGCAGTGATGCAACGAACGGCGCTGGGATGATCCATTCCTTTCGATATAAGCTTGCGATAGAAGACCATTGCTCCCTGAGGTCTGGAAAGAAAGGCGAAACTGGCGAAATGAAGGGATGTCTCCATGAGTGGAATCGCGAAAAGACCGAGCGGAAGGATAAGAAGGGCGCTGAACGTTATGCCTTTGCTGACGCCAATTGAGGACGTCCCTGCGATGAGCACTCCCCAAAACGCCGCAAGAGCCTCGCCGAGACGGCGATACATATTCCCGTGACGGCTCCAGAACACGGCAAGAAGCGTAAGTCCGGTGCAGGACATGAAAAACGCATCATCCATGTTCTGCGGGGAGAGAACAGTGACAACGAGCAGGAGACTCATGCTGATCGCAAGAAGGTGACCTGTCATACCCGGAATGTTGTCGAGCTGCTGAAAGACGACAGGAAAGATGAAGATCCAGAATGCGGAAAGAATAATGGATGCCGTATCGGAGAGATAAATGTACTGTCCGTCAGGGAGGCCAATAAAACTGATGCGGGGACCGAAAACGGCGAACACGACGCCAATGCATGCGTACACATAGTACAACGTATTCCGCCGTACTATGTGATGCCACATCCCCGCGACAGCCGCTATGACAGCCATCAACACAACGAACCGTGTCGAAGAAGAACCGAGCCAGATGGCATTGACCAGCCATGCGGCGATGAGTGTAAGATCACGCATGTAATTATAGCGGGACGTATCGAGAAAACGTCTGCAGACCCGTTGAAAAAGAAAACAACAGACCATCGTTATTCCTGAAAAGAAAATGACGTTGTACACATACGGTCCGACGAGTGCTATAGGGAATCCCACCTTCCGCACAATCCTGTTTATTGTAGCACGAAAGGGCTGTCCCACGCAGACGAAACGACTCTCTTCGCCATGCGCGGATGCTTTATTTTACGGTCGTCACTCCGTTCATGTACGGACGCAACACCTCGGGTACGAGGAACGAACCGTCCTCCCGCTGATAATTCTCGATAACGGCAATCAGCGTCCGTCCTATAGCTATCCCCGATCCGTTCAACGTGTGAACGAAACGCGGTTTTCCGCCGTCTTTCGGGCGATAGCGCGTATTCATTCTTCTTGCTTGAAAATCTTCACAGTTGCTGCACGAGCTGATTTCGCGATACTTGTTCTGCGACGGTAGCCACACTTCAATGTCATAGGTCTTGCTCGACCCGAATCCCATATCGCCTGTGCTGAGGCAAATGACCCGGTACGGGATTTTCAACAGCTGCAATACCTCTTCGGCATTTGCGGTCAGCCTTTCCAATTCATCGTAGCTCGTTTCCGGAGTGCATAACTTGACCATTTCAACTTTGTCGAATTGATGCTGACGAAGAAAACCGCGGATGTCCCGTCCGTAGCTTCCGGCTTCTCTCCTAAAACAGGGAGTGTATGCGGTGTAGTACAACGGAAGCGCGTCTTCCTCCATAATATCTCCGGCATGCAGGTTCGTCAGCGGAACTTCGGCTGTGGGAATAAGCCATAAATCGTCTCCTTCGCACTTGTATAATTCTTCGGCGAATTTCGGAAGCTGCCCTGTCCCCTGCATGGTCGCGCTGTTGACCATAAACGGCGGTTCTATTTCCTTGTACCCGTGTTTTTCCGTGTGAAGATCCAGCATGAAGTTCAACAGGGCGCGTTCCGTTTTCGCCCCCAAGCCCTTCAATACCGTAAAACGGCTTTGCGCCAGAGCTGCGCCTCGCTCAAAATCCATGATGCCAAGCGCTTCACCGATTTCCCAGTGCGGTTTCGGCTCGAACGGGAACGTCGGAATCTCTCCCCATTTGCGCACTTCGACGTTGTCGTTTTCGTCCCTGCCGACGGGGCATGTTTCATGAGGACGGTTCGGAACCCTCAGAAGCAAATCGTCAAGAGTCGCGTCAATTTCGGTGATCCGCGCGTCGATTGTCTTGACTCGTTCACCGACGAGGCGCATCTCCTCCATGAGGTTCGAGGCATCTTCCCCGGCCGCTTTGGCCTGGCTCACCTTTCTGGATCCTTCATTGCGCTTCGCCTTCAATTCTTCTGATTCGACAAGGAGCGATCGTTTCTCCGTGTCAAGCGATAAAAGCGCATCGATATTCATATCATTATTGCGGTTTGCAAGAAAACGCTTCGTTTCTTCGATATTGCTTCGTATCCACCGGATGTCAAGCATGGTCTTTCTCCTTCCCTTCACGGAATTCCTTGAGAAGATTCGCCATTTCCAAGGCAGCCAGGGCCGCTTCGGCTCCTTTGTTTCCCGCTTTGCTCCCGGCTCTGAGAAGCGCCTGTTCCAGCGTGTCGCAGGTCAGAACTCCGAAAGCGACAGGGATTCTCTGTTCAAGACCTATATGGGCTATTCCCTTGGAGACTTCATTCGCAACATAGTCGAAATGAGGCGTATCGCCGCGGATAACGGCGCCAAGCGCCACAATGGCGTCGTACTTTCCCGACAGCGCAGCCTCCCTGACGACAAGCGGAATTTCCCATGCTCCGGGCACCCACGCAATATCCACAGCCGTATGCGACACTTCGTGCCGCAGCAAAACATCCTTTGCGCCCTCCAGGAGACGCGAAGACAACAGCTCATTGAACCGGGAGACGACGATAAAGAAACGGAGTCCCCGTCCGACAAGCTTTCCCTCGAAGGTTCTCATGGCCAAATCAGCCTCCGTAATCAAATTTTTCTCGCTATATCGTGAAGCATATGTCCCATTTTTTGTTCTTTGGTGTCAAGATATCGTCTGTTGAAATCGTTTGCCTGTATAATCAGCGGAACCCTCTCGGAGATAATCAACCCATATCCTTCGAGACCCACAATCTTCCTCGGATTATTTGTTATGAGCCGGATTTTTCCCACCCCGAGATCACGTAGAATCTGCGCTCCGACTCCATAGTCCCTGAGATCCGCCGGGTACCCGAGAGCGATATTGGCTTCGACCGTATCGTAGCCGTTATCCTGAAGGTGATAGGCCTGAAGTTTTCCTGCAAGCCCGATTCCTCTTCCTTCCTGTCTCATGTACAGCACCACGCCCTGCCCCTCATCATTCACCATGCTCATCGCCTGATGCAGCTGAGGTCCGCAATCGCAACGAAGGGAACCGAACACATCTCCCGTCAAACATTCGGAGTGGACGCGCACAAGAACATTCTCTTTTCCCTTGATCTCTCCCTTGACGAGAGCTACGTGCGTCGTTTCCTTTCCCTCTTCGAGAATGCTTCGGTAGCCATATGCCATGAATTCTCCAAAAGCCGTGGGAAGTTTGACTTCGACGAAACGTTCCACGAGCTTTTCGCGTACGATGCGGTAGCGTATCAGATCTTCGATCGAGAAAATTCGCACCCCGTGCTTCCGGGCGAACGGGATCAGATCAGGAAGTCTCGCCATGCTACCGTCGTCGCTCATAACTTCGCAGATCACTCCGGCGGGCGCCAACCCGGCCAGACGAACCAAATCGATAGCCGCTTCCGTATGCCCGGCGCGTTTGAGAACTCCTCCGCGCTTTCCTATCAGAGGAAACACATGTCCCGGTCTGAGAAAATCTTCCGGTTTTGCGTCGGGATCCGCAAGAAGTCGCGCCGTAAGGGCGCGCTCCTCCGCCGAGATTCCCGTTGTCGTTCCCTCTTTTGCATCCACGGAAACAGTGAACGCCGTTCCGTGTCGTTCAGTGCTTTCGGGAACCATGTGCTGGAGGCGAAGCCTTTCCGCCTGCTCCGGCGCGATCGGAACACACACAAGCCCCCGCGCGAAGCGGACCATAAAATTGACATCGTCAGCCGTGACACGTTCTGCGGCGACGACAACGTCGCCTTCATTCTCGCGCTCTCTGTCGTCAACGACGACGATCATTTTTCCATTTCGGATATCGTCGATAGCTTCTTCTATCGTGCCGAAAGCATCATCAAAAACATCCATTCACGTTTTCCCCCTAGCAGGTCCCGAATACGGCAAATCTCAGGCGTTCTAATAATCGAGATTCCTCAAAAGATCCCACGTGACGCCTCCGTTATCGACAGGCGGCGTGTTCTTTTTTTCCAGAAAACGATACACGTATTTCCCGAGAATATCCATCTCAAGATTCACGGGATCCCCTTCTGCAAGCATCCCCAGGGTTGTCATACTCCTGGTTGTGGGAATCAATCCAACCGAGAAAAAATCCTGACCGCATTCCGTTATCGTGAGACTTACTCCGTCCAGAGAAACGGACCCTTTTTCGACGGCGTAGCGCATCATCCTTTCATCGGCGGCGATCGAGACTATCGTCGCCGTGCTCTCGCGGGAGAGCGACCGAACGATGCCGACCCCGTCAATATGCCCCTGGACGAAATGTCCGTCTATTCTCGATCCGGGATGGAGCGGCCTCTCGAGGTTCACGCGATCGCCGGGACGCATTTTCGGGAAGCGCGTTCTTTCCCATGTTTCTTGCATAATATCAGCCAAAAAGGTAGAGCCATCGGATTCGACCACGGTGAGACACGCTCCCGAAACCGCAATGGAAGCGCCAAACGGCAGCAATGCGGACAATGTTCTTTCCTCGATACGGATTGTATGGGTGTTCCCGGAGCTTTTTATGCTCCTGACGATGCCGATGGCTTCAACAAGTCCGGTGAACATACAGCTCTCGCCTCGATCCACAAATCGTCTCCGACAGATCTGCACGACATTTCCCCGACAGGAACAGCCTTGTCGAGACAGTGTATCGCAAGAGGTCCGGTGAAACATCGTCCGATGCCGAGAAGTTTGGGCGCAAAAAACAAAGAAAAACCGTCGACCAGCCCCGAGCCGAGAAACGAAGCGGTCACATTTGGCCCGCCTTCAACCAGAATGCTCGAAATGCCCTTTTCGGAAAGAACGCGAAGCATTTCCTCCAAAGCCAACTTTCCGTCAGGTCCGTTTGGAACCGCGACAATATCGCAGCCTTTTTCCTGCAATACCTTCTTTTTCTCTTCGGAAGCCGCGGCGCCGCATATGATTATAACGTTCCCGCCGGAAAAGACATTTGCGTTTTCCAAAATCGAAAGATTCGAATCGAGGACGATCTTCACGGGCGAAGCGCCGTCAATATCGCGGACATTAAGCGACGGGTCATCCTGACGTATGGTTCCGATACCGACAAGGATGGCGTCGTGTTCAGCCCTGAGGAGATGTGAAACCCTGCGGGCCCTGTATCCCGTAATCCATTTGCTCGATCCGTCAAGACAGGCGACGTCTCCGTCCAGTGTCATTGCGGATTTTATGGTCACCCACGGACGCCCGAGCATGTGCCTCCAGATAAATCCCCTGTTCAGCTGTCGGCACTCCCCTTCGAGGATTCCGACCCGAACATCAACGCCGGCGCTCTCGAGGATACGAATGCCGCCGCAATCAACCCGGGGATTCGGATCGGTCATACCGACAACGACTCTGGATATCCCCTCTGTAACAAGCCGTGGCGCGCACGGGGGAGTTTTCCCGAAATGACAGCAGGGCTCCAGCGTCACATACGCCGTTGCGCCGATCGCATCGTTTCCGGAGAGGCGCAAGGCCTCCAGCGCCGCGACTTCCGCATGCGCATGCCCATACCGGGCATGCCATCCCTCCGAAAGTATCGTTTCGTCACGGACAATCACACATCCGACCATAGGATTCGGGCGGACAAATCCAAGCCCTCTCCGCGCAAGGCTCAAGGCCCGATGCATGTAATATTCGTCAAGTGTCCTTTTCGAAACCATGAGCATTCTCCTTCAAAAAAACAAGTATCCGCTCGGCGGTTCCTTTGCCCATCCCGGGGATTTTCCCGACGATCGCGTCCACATCGAGATGCGCAATTCTCTGAACGCTTCCGAATTCGGAGATGAGCTGCGCCGCCCTGTGTCGACCGATTCCGGGAATTTCCTCGAGAACGGATCGTCTGAGCCGGGAGTCCCGCTTGTTTCGGTGCGTGCCGATCGCATACCGGTGCGCTTCGTCGCGAATACGTTGCAGCAGGCGCAGCGCGGGATTGTCGTAAGAAAGTATGATCGGATCCTCACTGTCTGGATGAAAAACGTGCTCTTCTCGTTTTGCGAGCGCAACAACGGCAAGGTCCGTCATGCCGAGCTTCTGCAAGGACTTCAAGGCGAATTCGAGTTGCTGTTTGCCGCCGTCTATGACGACAAGCTGCGGCGGCGGCTCTTCCCCTTTTTGCACATGACTGTATCTCCGGAATACGACTTCTTCAATAGATCGAAAATCGTCAATGCCCTCGACCATGCGGATCTTGAACTTCCGAAAGAGCGACGGGTTCGGGTGTCCCTGCTCGAAAACCACGACGACGCCATAGGTCTCTTTCCCCGAAAAGTGGGAGATGTCGAAACAGTCGATTCTCCACGGAAGGGTTTTGAGTCGAAGCTCCTTCTGAAGCGTTACAAGCGTCGACCACGTCTCGCTGTCGAACTCGCGCTCAAGCGGCGAGGAAATCCGCTGACGCGAAACCTTCCAGATCGCGCGAATCGCATCGCGGTGTCTGGCGGCCTCCTCAAACAGGAGACGCCTGGCCGCGCTATCCATTCGTCCGCGAATCCTTTCGACGAGATCGACGCATTTTCCCCTGAGAAGCAAAATGAGATCGTCGACACGGTCACGATAATCGGAATCGCCGCATAGGGATGCGCACGGCGCAAGGCAACTCCCGAGCTCGTAGCGAATGCACGGTCGCCGTTTCGGGTCGGGGCGAATTTCGCCGGAACAGGTGCGCAGCGGAAAGTACCTTTCGGAAAGCCGCAGGAGGTCCCGGATTTCGCGCGTGCTGACATAAGGACCGAAGTAGACGGCGCCGTCCTCTTCCTTCTTTCGCGTCACGATCAGCCTTGGGAAGGGCTCCCGCGGTATCTTGATGTACGGATACCGGTCGCTGTTCTTCAGATCGACGTTGAAAAACGGCGAGTACTTCCGTATCAGCTTCGCTTCGAGGATAAGCGCCTCAGCCTCTGTCTCCGTGCGTATGGTGGAAATATCGTCTATACTGTCCACGAGGTTCTTCAGACGCGGCGAACCGAAATCCTTATGGTAAAAATAGGATGATACGCGTTTTCTGAGGGATTTCGCCTTCCCGACATAGATGACAACGCCGCCGGCATCGCGCATCAGGTACACTCCGGGCTTCAACGGCAACGCTCGAACAGTCGCAAGAACGGTATCCTTTGACATATGTTCCTCGATCTTGTATAAAATGATTTCTACAGTTTAATTCGTCTTTCGCACTTTTGCAAACACAGCTTCGCTTTCGAAGCAGAAACACGTACAGGAGGTGTCTTGGTTGGGACTTGTTCTCTTCAACGATCTGACGCGCAAGAAAGAACCCTTTGTCCCCCTTAAGCCGGGCCATGTGGGTTTTTACGCATGCGGTCCGACAGTCTACGATTTCTTCCATATCGGGAATGCACGACCATTCATCGTCTTCGACGTTCTCCGGCGGTATATGGAGTGGTCGGGATATACCGTAACGTTTGTCCAGAACTTCACGGATATCGACGACAAGATGATCGACCGCGCAAATCGCGAAGGCATAACCGTCGCGCAACTGGCCGAACGTTTCATATCCGAATATTACCAGGACGCCGATGCGCTGGGCATCCGTCGCGCAACGGTCAACCCCAGGGCGACCGAGCATATGCCAGAGATCATTGCGCTTGTGAAGACGCTCATCGAAAAAAAGCACGCCTATGAATCACAGGGAGACGTATTTTTCGACGTAACGAGTTTTCCGTCGTATGGGAAGCTCTCGAAACAGAGCGTCGACGAACTGCAGTCGGGCGCACGCATCGACGTCAACGAACGAAAGCGGAATCCGCTTGACTTCGCGCTCTGGAAGGCCCAAAAACCGGGAGAACCTGCCTGGGAAAGTCCGTGGGGTGCGGGACGTCCGGGATGGCATATCGAGTGCAGCGCAATGTCCATGAAATATCTTGGAGAGACTTTCGACATCCATACGGGCGGCAGCGACCTCACATTCCCGCACCACGAAAACGAAGTGGCGCAGGCCGAAGCGGCGACGGGAAAACCGTTCGTCCGAAATTGGCTTCACAACGGGTATCTCCTTATCGACAAGGAGAAGATGTCGAAGTCACTCGGGAATTTTCTCACCGCTCGCGAAGCGCGGAAGAGGTTCAACCCCCTTGCCATTCGTCTTTTCATGCTGAGCGCCCACTACAGATCTCCGATAAATTTCTCCGAAGAAGGACTGCAGCAATCCGTAAGCGCGCTTGAGCGACTGCGGAACTGCCTTGCCGAACTTTCGTACGCCCAAACCCATCGCGAATACGCGGATGATGCCGTTTCGGCGCGGATTCTGAAACTTCTTGACGAGAAGAGCATGGAATTCCGAGCGCAGCTCGACGATGATTTCAACACCGCCGGGGCGATCGGCTCGGTTTTTGAAGTGGTTCGAATCACGAATACGTATCTCAAGGAATCGGCCTCTCTTGACCGAAGAGTCATGGCTGCAATCACGAATTTCTTCGACATGACGGAAGACATCTTCGGTATCGTTCGCGACCCGGACGCGGCCGAGCCAAGCGACGAGATAGAACAGTTGATTCGTCAGAGAAACGAAGCACGCGCCGCCAAAGACTATGCGAGATCAGACAGCATCAGAAAATCGTTATTGGAGAAAGGAATTATTCTGGAGGACTCTCCTGAAGGCACGAAGTGGAAAAGGCAACTCTGAAAAACAAATGAAGACACAAGACTCTGCCGGAACGAACAACGCGTGAAAATGCCGAAAAAGCCAAGCCCCTCGTAGTTGACAACTACGAGGGGCTTTTTTGTAATATAATTTACTGGTAAAAATATTATATTCTTAATTACAAAACGTCAATAAATATGTAAAAATTTACTTTTTGCCTCTTTGTTCTTTCGGAAAGCGCTTTGAAAGCAACAACGTCAACGGTACGCCGAGCGCGATGCAGGAAACGGCTTCTCCGATACCGACGTAAAGCGCCGCGTACGCGAACGACATCCCGGTGATGACCGACAGGTATCCTCCGACAACAAGCATATTGATGACCACGGGCGGGATACTTGCAAGAATCACCGTTTTCATCCGGCTTGACAAGAACGCGGCGATCAGAGTCGAGGCGCTTCCGAAAACAACATCGATGAGACCGAACTCCCCGAAGAAATTCGCGAGCGCGCATCCGAGAAAAAGTCCTGGCACAGCCTCCGGGATAAGAAACGGGAGGACCGTGAGAGCTTCAGAAATTCGAACCTGTATCGGTCCGTACGACATCGGCGCAAAAGCGATCGTCACAACAGCGTACAATGCAGCAATAACGCCGGCTTTCGTCAGGTATAGGATTTTAGCCGAGGACATTCATTGCTTCCCTCCGGAATTCCGCAACTCTCATTCAATGAAAGATCCTGCGCGGATCCGAATAACTCTGCTGTTTTCGTAAACGAACACTACGCTCTTCCCGTTTTCGCCCGCATATTCATCCTCAAGAGCGGTCGACCGAGAAGGCGAACCCATTATGTGCCGGACCTCGCTTTTTGTCATTCCCACAGCGAGTCCTCCCGACAGTTCATATCCGCTGTCGCTGCAAACGATGGAATCAACGCGAGGCTGAGTATCGGCGTTATCGACGTATGATACGGTCAGACCGTCGTAGAGCGCATCTGAAAAATCGATCGCAACTCCATCTCTCATGATGGAGCGCTGCGTTTCCCTTCGGGGTTTTCCAAGCGTTCTTTCTACGTGTTCCCGGATCGTGCCGAACGTGCCGATAATGGAATCGATAACCTGCAGAGGCAAAATGTCCATTCGCGCAGACTGCGTCTCTTCGCGCAACGAAACAGTGACTGTCGCCGGCGTTTCTTCCTTTTCGGAAGAAACGGGAAGAACATCTTGGGATATGTACTTTCCGAAGATCCATCCCTCTTGACCATTCCTCTTGCGTATGCGAAACCACGGCCACTGCGTTGTTTCCAGAACCGCGTTCTTCGGGACGCGAAGAACGCTCGCGTTCGTCTCGGAAGAAATCGTAAAATCAATAGTCTGATTATCCTCATTCTTCGATATGACGGCAATACCGGTCCCTTTTCGAAGGAGCCTCTTCCCAGTCCCGGGAGTGTCGATTTCGACATCTTTCAAGAGAACCGCGGAAGCGTCTCCAGGGTCGTTCCATTTTTCAAGAATATCGACCGTTTCGCGGATCGAAACCCTGGCGCGCGCTTTCGCCCGCAACGTGTGATCATCGCGCACGTTGACGCTCGTCCCGGTAATTTGTCCTGTCAACTGACGCGAAGGATTCACATCGATTGATACAGGCGTTTCTTTCGTTTTCTCCGGAACGGCGAGGAGGGGAACAACGGCAAGTCCGGGCACGCTGACAACTCCCGTTGGCTCGGGAGAAGATACCTTTGCGACTGGCGTCGGACTTTCCACCGTCGCCATTTTTTTCGCACCGCCGGCTGCAATCGTCGGCGCGGGTTTTGCACTTGGAGTTCTTGTCATCGCGTTCGGATCGTGAGAAACGTTCGGATCGCGAGAAAGATATGCATCCCGGAAATACCAGAATCCGCCGCCAAGGACAAGAAGCAATAGGATAAACCCCAAAATGCCGGTCGCATACGATTGATGAGGTTCATACGCATCACGGGGCGGCGTCCAGAAAGACGGAGCGCCGTCTCTTTTCACAAGCGAAGGCAGTCCTTTTCCGCATCGAGGACAAAAAGCATATTCCCCTTTTATGGCAAAACCGCAGTGAGGACAAAAACCTTCCGCAGACTCCATTGTTCCTTCGGCCGGCGCAGTTGGTTTTTGCCATTCGTCATTCGCGCTGCGAATGACGTGCTTCCCTCCGGTGCGCCGTTTTTTGACGAAAAGGCCGGAGACGATCTCCATGAAAAAAGCCGCGGTGATACAACCGACTATAACCCATGCGTCGTCATACAATCCTCGAAATGCGCTCCAGACGCCAACACCGAGAGCGCACGCATAGAAAATCCCGCCCCAGGCGAGTGAAACGAACGATACCAGAATTCCGAGCATTCCGGATATTGCAAGAGCGCTGGCGAAGAATGCTCCGACAGTAAGGGCGTCAGCATTTCTCGTTTCCTGAAAGGCGATCATGGATGCGAGGCCAGGGCCAAGGCCTTCGTGCATCGACAAGACGCCCCCTTGTAGAAGAGCCAGAAGAAGAGCAACAAGAACCAGAATTCTGCCGGCGAAACGCACAGGACAACGCCTCCCTTCGATCCTCCGGAAAATATTGTATCATTTTCACGATAGTGACACGTCGTGTGGAATACGGGGAAGAAGGGACGCAGAGACTCAGGAACTATATTTGACGAGATATTGTGAGACACCGGGAAATTCGAGCGCCATTCCTGGGAGAAATCGCGAATCTACGGGATAACGTCCCAAATGTGGGCATCTGCGCGGAAGACTGTGTGCAATACACATTTTACGTCAGCGGGTTAATGGTGTCGGTTCCGGAAACTCTCTGTGCAATGATATGCTACGATATTGGCGGAGGCGTGTGGGAATCGAACCCACCGAGGACGGCATGAACCGCCCCCCGCCGGATTTGAAGTCCGGGGGCAACACCAGCCACCATTCGCCTCCCTGTATCGCAGAATATGGTACTACTTCATACGAGCGGATGTCCAGTTGCGTGCGTGTTTCACAATGTTACGGAGGCATTTCGGAAAAGGGTGCGTTTTCGGCTTCATCCGGTGTCTTTTTTTCGGCCGTTTCCGGCGCTTTCGTATGATTTTCTCCCTGACAATGCCGCGTAACACGGCGAGTATCGTAAACGGAAATCCTGGTCCGAACCAATGCTCCAGAAGCGGCGCAATGACGGTTTGCCACTGTATCGTTCATTCCAATGAAAGAGCCCCGGGAGAATCTTTAGGAGGACGTGTTCGTGAGAAGAATCCTTATCTATGCGGCAGCAACGTTTTTTTGTGTCTCGTCATTCTCAGACGCTGTTTGCGCAAGGACCTTTCTTTCCATCTCTACAGGAGGAACGGGAGGGACGTACTACCCTCTCGGCATAGGAATAGCCGATACCCTGAACCGCCATCTTGACGACATACACGTCTCAGTCAAACTTGGCGACGCCTCCGTCGCGAACATTAACCTCATAGGAACCCACCAAGTTGAAATCGCGTTTGCGCAAAACGACATCGCCTACTGGGGGACGAAAGGAAAAAAGCCTTTCAAGGAAGCGTTCGGAAATATCCGGGTCATCGCTTCTCTCTACCCGGAGAACGTCCATTGCATCACATTGAAAAAGAGCGGCGTCAAAGGCGTATCGGACTTCAGAGGGAAACGGATATCGGTCGGAGCGCCCGCCTCCGGAATTCAGAGCAACGTCGCAGCGCTGCTTGATGTCGCCGCATTGAAGTTTTCCGATATGGAAACGGAATTCATCGATTTCGGCAGTACGGCGCAACGCTTCAGGAACGGACAAATAGATATCGGGTTCGTTGTTTCCGGATATCCGACGCGATCCGTCACGGATCTTGCGCTTACGACCGATATTGAATTGGTCTCTTTCGAGGACGTTTTTTTAGATTCCCTCATTGCGAAGTACCCGTTTTTCGTAAAGAGCGTCATCCCGGCGGGGACATATAAGGGAACAAATACGGACACCCGGACGCCCGCCGTACAAGCGCTGCTTGTCTGCGACGCTGCGGAGCCGGACGATATTATCTACGCCGTCACCAAGGCTTTCTGGAAGAACATCGAAGAGATACGCAAGGTTCACGAAAAGGCGAAACTCATTACCTTGGAGACTGCGCTGCACGGAGTCTCCGTACAGGTCCATCCCGGAGCTGCGCGATTCTATGTCGAATCAGGCGTCATTGTTCCGACTCAGCACGAATAATTGACTTAACGGGAGGGAAGAGCGGCGCTTGGCCGCGCTTCCCTCTATTTTTTGAACTCACCATACGCTTTTTCCCAAATATTCGGATCCATGACCGTCGTGATCCCAGTAACCCAATCCGGTTTCCCTCCTCCGCGGGCGTCAAGGGATTTCGTGTTTTTCACGAAATCCGATAAATTTGTCTTGACTGCGGCGCCCCGCGCCAGCAGAAAACCGCCCCGCGATCCTTCTTCCTCGGGAAGAAGAACAAGGCAAATGGCGGCATGATCCGACTGAATCACCCTGCGTACGGCGTGAGACGCGACTTCTCGCGGAATGCCCGGCATTACCGCCCATCGGAAGAAACCGTCTCCGTCATTCGATCCGCTACATTGAAAATGCACAAGCGGCATGATGCGTTCAATCGTTCTCGCAAGTTCCTTTTTCTCCTCTTGCGCGCGAGAAAAAACCCCCGCGAGTTCTCCGACAGAACACCCCACAGCCCGCAGCAGCGATCGCATCTGGCGGAGGTACTCTCTCGCAAGCGCTTCTCCCTCGACTGTGAATCGAAAAACCCAGTCCGGCGCGCTTCCATTGTATCCCGTTATGAAGATTTCCCCGATGGCTCCGGTTTCACAAACATGGCTCCCGGAACAGGCGATGGCATCAAATTCGCCCATTCGCACCACCCGAACCGTCTGATTTCCGATTCTCTCCCAATTGACCTTGAGATCGGGGATATTCCGTGCGGTATCTCTTGAATGATGTTCTATACAAACCGGAAGGTTCTTTCGGACAATGTCATTTCCTTCCTCTTCCGCTTTGAAGAGAATCGGCCAATCGATAATTCCGTCATAGTGGATGTATACCGACGTTTCCTCCGTGCCGACATTGACCTTGTAAATCTTCAGGCCGGGGTATTTCTTCTCGAGGACGCGAGACAGCACGTGTTCTCCGCTATGCATCCGGGAAAGAAGAGAATGACGCGCTTCGTCAATCTCGTACTTCACGGTTGCGCCGACGAAACGTCCCTTCCATTCCTTTGCAAGAACAATCCATATTCCACTTTCATCCTTGACAGTGTCCAATACCGGAACCTTGCTTTCACCGAGAAAAATAACTCCGGTGTCTCCCGGTTGTCCTCCTCCGGCCGGGTGGAACATACACGGCTCCATCCGGATACGAACTATCGAACCATCCTGAGATATTTCTTCCGCCAAGCACGTCGCGTCAACGAGCATATCGAACCCATCCCTTCGCATAGAGTGTCGGATCAGTAGAATAATCGGATAGCGCAGCGGCATGTTCCAAACGAAAAGGCCGAAGACACAAGAAAAGAATGTCTTCGGCCTCAAACAAACAATTGGCGCGCCTGTGGAGATTCGAACTCCAGACCCTTGGCTCCGGAGGCCAATACTCTATCCGCTGAGCTACAGGCGCTTTCCGATAACTGTGATACATTACACGCCTTTCTTTCGCCTGTCAAGATTTTCGATTTCCCATGGAGTTGCGTGCAACCTGTTTCGGCGGGAAGGGGATACTCCGGAAGTCTGGCGTGCATCGGGCTTTTCAAAAACTACTACCCGCGCCGCGAAAATCGTATACGAGGTCGAACATGAAAGGATTCCGGTTTCGCTGAAGCGGCCACAGTCTGTGCCTTCTTTGCTTTCTTGCCGTCGCCTTTTTGGGCGCCGGCTGTGTTTGGTCACTTCTCTTCGGATCGGAGAGACTTGGCGTTTCCCTACGAGAAGCAAGGTTTCAGGGACAAAAACGTTTCGAGTCGTGATGATATAATAAAAGCCATTTTTTGCGTTCGGCCGTCCCATCTCAAGGAGGGGCCACTTATGGCGACAAGACAACAAGACAAGGCGACGACGTCGGCGACGGATCCACGAAATAGAACTCGTGGGAAAGCATCCCGTGCGCTTCGCGCCGGGCTCGCCTTTATACTGCTTCTTCTGCTTTCTCTTGCGGCTGTCGCAACCGTCGTCGGAACGTTGTTCCTTCGCGACCTCTCCGCAGAGCTTCCTTCTGCTGAAGCGATACTTGCCTATAAGAACAGCATCGCTTCAGTCGTGTATGATAGAAACAAAGAAGTCATCGCCAAGCTGTTTATGGAAAACCGCAATCCTCTGGAACTCCGCGATATTTCTCCATGGATGATCAAGGCGACTTTGGCCGCTGAGGACTCATCCTTCTATCAGCACAGCGGCATCAAGATTTCGGGGATACTTCGCGCCCTCTGGGTGGATGTCATGCACCAGAGGGTTCGCCAGGGCGGGAGTACGATTACGCAACAACTCGCGCGGAATTTATTCCTGACGCAGGATCGCACGTTCAAGAGAAAAGTGAAAGAACTTATGTTGGCAATACGCCTCGAGAAGATTTTCTCAAAGGATGCTATTCTCCAGAAATATCTCAATACTATATATTTCGGTCACGGAGCATGGGGCATCGATACTGCCGCCCATACTTTTTTCGGAAAAGAAGCGAAGGATCTGACGCTTCCTGAATCGGCCCTGTTGGCGGGGATCTTGCCCGGCCCTGGAAAATTCAGTCCGCTCCTCCACTTCAAAGCGGCTAAACAACGGCAGGAATATGTGCTCGATCGCTTCGTCGCTCTCGGCTGGATCACTGAAGAGGAACGCGCCGAGGCATCCGGGACAAAGCTTGTTTTCAACCATACGCCGAACAAAGTGGCCGAATACAACAGAGCGCCCTATTTTCTCTCTCATATCCTTTTCAATGATCTTCTGCCGAAATACGGAACAGAGCTGGTCTATAACGGCGGCCTCGAAATCCATACGACGCTTGATCTGAAACTCCAGGAAGAATCTGATAAGGCCGTTCAGACCCTTAAGACACAGGGAGCGCTTGTCGCCATGGATCCCGCGACCGGAGAAGTGCTCGCCCTTACCGGAGGAAAGGATTTTAAGGAAAGCAAGTTCAACCGGGCTACGCAGGCCCTCCGCCAACCGGGATCGGGCTTTAAGCCCGTTATTTACGCTGCTGCGATAGAGCAGGGTGTTCTTCCGACCGACCATTTTCTGGACGCTCCCCTTTCATTCGACAAGAAAGGGCCAAATCAGAAGGTTTGGTCCCCAGGAAACTACGACGGAAAGTACCGCGGCGAGGTGACAGTCCAGGCGGCGCTCATTCACTCGATCAACACCGTCGCCGTTCGAACCGCCGAGTACATCGGCGTTCAGCCCATAGTCACAATGGCGCGAAATCTCGGCATTACGAGTCCCCATGTCCCAGCCGATCTCTCGATCGCGCTCGGGAGCGCAAGCGTGACGCCTCTTGAAATGGCCGTCGCTTTTTCCTGCATCGCAAACAACGGGAAACTTGTCGCACCACTCTTTATCCGGGAGATTCGTTCCGCGGAAGGAGATATTCTCGAAACACGGGATCCCGTTTCGACACAGAGCGTCGCCCCGGGAACAGCCGCCGTCATTCGTTCCATGATGATGGACGTCATCCGTGCGGGGACCGGGTCGCGAGCGCAAATCCCGAAAACGGAAAGCTTCGGCAAGACCGGGACGACGAACGATTTCAGCGACGCATGGTTCCTTGGAGGAGTTCCCGGACTCGTAGCGGTCGTCTATATCGGAAACGACGACCATAAGCCCCTCGGATCGAAAAACGCCACGGGCGGCGTGCTCGGCGCGCCGGTCTGGAAACAGTTTATTGTCGGAGCTCTGAAGAACCTGAAGCTTCCTTCAAAGTTCGAAACTCCGGAAAACGCGTCGATCGAGGAAGTGACAATATGCCGGAAGACGGGCTACAGGGCAGGCGCGGGTTGTCCCGCCGTCAAGATTTTCATGCCGGCGAAAACCGCTCCGACAACCGCATGTCCTCTTCACGGGGGCGGCGACCTGGCCGCAAGCGCAACAGATCCCAGAGCGCCGCGTTTATTGCTGATACCGCAGGACGACGCTCTTCTCGCTCAATATTCGAGCTCCGGACAACAGACTGCCGGGCTTGCGAATACCGCGCCGGCCAATGTGCAGCAGTCGCCGCAGAAGCAAATCGACGTTCCAGACGCCTCGGCGAAACCGTATCAGAATGACCCAAGTCCCGCGCATTCAATAGAGGATAAATACCAAAAACTTCTCAAACAATACGGGATCAACAACTGATCGCCCCAACGGCAAACAGAAACGGAGAGAGCAGGATTTCCCTGCTCTCTCCGTTTCTGTTTGCTCCCTCGTTCAAAGCAGCTTTCAAAGAACTCCTGGTCGAGCGATGTCACTCTCCCCTGATTTTCCCGAGAATGATCTTCTGCTCCATAGATGCGACGAGTCGTCGCGTATAGGCGACGGTATCCGGGTTGACGCTGACGCTGTCGATTCCTTCACGCACAAGGAACTCGGTGAAGTCAGGATACAAAGAGGGTCCCTGGCCGCAAATGGAGCACGTGATTCCGTTTGCGTGAGCCGCTCGGATGAGTGTGGAGATGGCGCGCTTGACCGCGATATCCCGCTCGTCAAAATACCCCATGCTGTTGAGAAGACCTGAATCCCGGTCGACGCCGAGGACAAGCTGCGTCAGGTCGTTGCTTCCGATACTGAATCCGTCGACCATCTGTGCAAATTCGTCCGCGGCGAAAACAACGGAAGGAACCTCGGCCATGATCCAGAGCTTAAACGAGCCGTTACGCACAAGTCCTTCCGACGTGAGAATGTTCTTGACCCTTTCAAGCTCCCAAACAGTCCGGACGAACGGGAGCATGACCCAGACGTTGATGAGCCCGTACTCTTCGCGGACTTTCCTGATCGCCTGGCACTCAAGCCGGAATCCCGCTTCGTACTCGGGAGAAATATACCGGGATACGCCGCGCCAGCCGATCATCGGATTGTTCTCTTCCGGTTCGACGTCCTCGCCGCCTTTGAGGCCCCGGAATTCGTTCGTCCTGAAGTCGCTCATACGGACAACGATAGGACGAGGATATATCGCCTGCGCTACAGCCGTAATGCCCTCCGCCATCTTGTCGACCAGAAGTTTTCCCTGTCCGGTCTTGACGAGGTACATCGGGTGAATGCCAACCATATTCGTGAAGATGAACTCGGTCCTCATGAGTCCGATCCCGTCGAATGGAAGCGACTGATATTTCCCGATGATTGACGGCTCGCCGAGGTTCATGTAGATCTTCGTTCCGGTGATCGGCGCGAGCTGATGAACGAAATTTTCGTTCATCACTGCGGCAGGCTCGATCTTCTCTTCGGGTTTCTTTTCGTCGGGAATGAGGTTGCCCTCAAAAACGACGCCTCGTGTAGCATCAACCGTCACCACCATGCCGTCCTTCAACACGCTTGTCGCTGTCTTGGCGCCGACAACGCAGGGGATACCCAGCTCCCGGGAGACAATCGCCGCGTGGCACGTCCGTCCGCCTTCATCGGTTACGACCGCGGCGGCTTTTCGCATGGCCGGCACCATGTCCGGGTTCGTCATGCCTGTGACCATAATATCTCCATCGCCAATCCGTCCGATTTCGTTCAAGTCCTTTATGAGGACCACCTTGCCGGCAGCGATACCCGGAGAGGCCGCAAGTCCTCGAACCAGCATTCGAAGCTCTTTTTTCGGCGTTTCTTCATCGTGTGCCTTCACTGTCGGTTCATCGCCTTTCAACGTAGTGACCGGACGGGATTGCAGAATATAGAGTTCGGCCGTGTCCTTGTCGAACGCCCATTCGATATCCTGCGGAACTCCGTACAACCCTTCAATTCTAATTCCGGCTTCGGCAAGCGTCAGGACTTCGGCCTCTCCGATGCTTGGAACGGCTATCTTGTCCGCGCCGAGATGGCTCATTACGGAGACTTCCATCGTTCCGAGATCATCGGGGCGCTCGATGATCATGACATTCTTCTCCGAAATATGACGCTCGACAACCGCGCGGCTGTTCTTGTCAACCGTGAATTCGTCAGGCGTTACGATTCCGGCGACCACTGCTTCGCCCAAGCCCCAGCTCGAATTGATCATAAGCTGGTTCCGATCGTTCGTTATGGGATTCGCGGTAAACATGACCCCCGATTTGCCGCTGTTGACCATTTTCTGGACGACCGCCGAAAGCGATACATCGAAATGATCGTACCCCTGTTTCTGGCGGTAATACGTCGCGCGTCCCGTCCAGAGAGACGCCCAGCAACGACGGACGTGACTCGTGACGTTTGCGGCTCCGCGTATGTGGAGGTACGTATCCTGCTGTCCGGCGAACGATGCGTCCGGTAAATCCTCGGCTGTAGCCGAACTTCGGACCGCCACCCGCATTTCGCGGATGGATGCCCGATCGCACAACTCCCTGTACGCGTTTTCGATGTCGCTTCGAATCGCATCCGGGATTGGAGTTTCCAGAAAGAGCCGCCGGATATCGCCGCATTTACAGTTGAGATCGTCCGCGTCGTCACAGTTTGTTGATTCGATGATCTCTTTGATTTTGGCTCCAAGCCCGGCAGAGCTGACGAAATCCCTGTACGCTTCGGCGGTTACGCAAAACCCCGGTGGAACGGCGACTCCCCGCTGAGTCATCTCCCCAAGGTTGGCTCCCTTGCCGCCAACCGACGGTATATCGCCCTTACCGACCTCCGAAAACCAGCGTACGTAACGGTATGTCCCCATGACTCCTCCTGCCTCCAATCTCAGATTCGATCATTTTATGCGTCCGAGAGCAGCGTGAGCAGCTGCGAGTCGGGCTACGGGAACCCTGAACGGGGAACAACTCACGTAATTCAGGCCGATTGCATTGCAGAAAGCGATGCTCTTGGGGTTTCCTCCATGCTCTCCGCAAATTCCGATCGACAGTCCGGGATTCTTCGATCGTCCCTTTTCCACAGCGATCTTCATAATAGCCCCGACTCCGTCGCGATCCAGCTCGTGGAAGGGATTCACAGGAATAATTCCTCGCTCGACATACACACCGAGAAACTTGCTCTCTGCATCATCGCGGGAAAAACCAAACACCATCTGCGTCATATCATTCGTCCCGAAGCTGAAAAAGTCCGCTTTTTCCGCGAGATGGTCTGCAATGAACGCAGCACGCGGGACTTCGATCATCGTCCCGATCGGACAATGAATACGTTCTCCGAAGCGCTCCTCGTATTCGGCTGCGATCGCCTCGATGTCGCGGCGCAGGGACGCCATTTCCTCAATCGATCCGACCAGCGGAATCATGATCTCGGGACGCGGGTCGAAACCGTCCTTGTGAACGAGCATCAATGCGTCGAAGATCGCACGCACCTGCATGAAATAGATCTCGGGATACACAATCCCAAGACGGCATCCGCGGAAGCCCATCATTGGGTTCGATTCGTGCAACGATTCGACCTTGATCAGCATCTTTCGTAACCCATCTGCTTCTATTGTAATTCCTTTTCCGCTATTTTCCAACTCCACCAGCTGCTCTTTGAGATCCGCTTCTTTCGGCAGGAACTCGTGAAGCGGCGGGTCGAGAAGGCGGATAATGACCGGCAGACCTCTCATATTGCGGAATATGCCCTCGAAATCAGCCATCTGCATCCCGTGCAACGTTTCGAGCGCAGCCTTCCGTTCTCTTTCGGAATCTGCGACGATCATGCGATGCATGATCGGGAGGCGGTCTTCCGCCATGAACATGTGTTCCGTACGACACAGGCCGATTCCCTTCGCACCGAAGCCGCGCGCCCGTCTAGCATCTTCGGGCGTATCACCGTTCGCCCAAACCTGAAGCTTCGCTATTTCATCGGACCATTGGAGAATTTTTTCAAATTCTTCCGAAAACGAGGCCTCGACGAGCGGAACCGCTCCGAACAGAACTCTTCCGGAAGATCCGTCGACTGTTATCGTATCGCCTTCGTGGATCATCATCTCCTGTGCGAAGAGGATCTTCTGTTCCACATCGATCGTGATATCCTCGCATCCGCTGACGCAGGGCTTTCCCAGGCCCCGTGCGACGACCGCCGCATGACTCGTCATTCCGCCACGGCTCGTTACGACTCCTTCGGCGACAAAAAGCCCGTGAATATCGTCGGGATTCGTTTCCGGACGAACGAGTATGACGCGCTTTCCTTCTTTCGACATTGCAACCGCGTCGTCCGGATCAAACGCGACGACGCCGACTCCAGCTCCGGGCGACGCTGGAAGGCCTTTGGCTATAACTTCGGCGGTTGTTCTCGGATCAACCTGCTTGTGAAGGAGGTTCTCGGCCTGTTCCGGAGTGACCCGCGAAACGGCCGTCGTTTTGTCGATCATTCCGGCATCGAACAGGTCAATGGCAATTTTCACCGCAGCCTGTGCGGACCGTTTCCCGCTCCTCGTCTGGAGGATAAACAGCTTTTTCCGTTCGATCGTGAATTCTATGTCCTGCATGTCGCCGTAGAAACGTTCGAGTTGTTCACAAACGGCTGAAAGTTGGTTGTACATATCCGGCATGACGAAACGCAGTTCGTCGATCGGCAACGGAGTCCGGATTCCGGCCACAACGTCTTCGCCCTGTGCGTTCACAAGAAACTCTCCATAAATCTTGTTCTCTCCGTCGGAGGGGCTTCGCGTGAAGCAGACGCCCGTTCCGCAATCTTCGCCGAGGTTGCCGTAGACCATCGAGACGATATTGACGGCAGTTCCGAGCGAATCCGGAATATCGTGAAGTCTGCGATAGGTTTTCGCACGCTGATTGTCCCAACTGCCGAAAACAGCTTCGATAGAGTGGCGCAGCTGTTTCCAGGGGTCAAGCGGAAGCGGTTGCCCGATTTCATCGCGATACAGCGCAAGGTACGAAGCAATGAGCGATTCCAGCGCTTCGGCCGGAATTTCAAAGTCGAATTTGACGCCAAGATCGCTTTTCGTGCGTTCAAGGATGGCTTCAAACCGTTCGGAAGGGATCCCGTCAACGACATTTCCATACATCTGGATGAAACGGCGATAGCTGTCGAGGGCGAAACGTCTGTCGCCCGAGGTCGCAGCGAGAAGGTCGACGGTCTCGTTGTTCAGCCCCAGATTGAGAATGGTATCCATCATTCCGGGCATGGAGACAGGAGCGCCGGAGCGTACTGAAACCAGGAGCGGTTCCGGGCCGGCGCCGAAACGCTTTCCGGTTTCCTCTTCGAGATGCCGCATGTGAAGCTCAACAGTCGGCCAGATTGAGTCGAGAAATCCCGGGGTTGCGTTAAACGCGGAGCACGCTTCCGTCGTGATGATAAATCCCGGCGGGACAGGAAGTCCGTTCCGCGCCATCTGCGCCAGATTGGCCCCTTTGCCGCCGAGAAGAGAAACCATTTCGCGACTGCCTTCCTGGAAACGATACACATAGGTCTTTTCCACCACGATGAAGTCACCTCCAAAAGTATTGTATTGCCGCGATACGCTCTATCTGCTCTCCTGAACTACGGTCAGAATTTCCTGCGCCGTCTCTTCAATGGCGCGCATGGTGACGTCCACAACACGCACATGAAGACGTTGCATGAGATTTCGGGCGTAATCAAGTTCTTTTCGGACACGTTCTTTCTCCGTATATGCGGAGTCCTTCGGCGACAGTCCAAGCATCATCAGACGTTTCGTTCGAAGTTCGACAAGTTTCTCGGGGGAGATCACGAGTCCGATGATTTTCTTCGGGTCAATCTCAAAGAGCTCTTCCGGCGCTTCCAGCTCGGGGACGAGAGGAATGTTCGCCGTCATAATGCCTTTATGCGCAAGATACATAGACAAAGGCGTCTTGCATGTCCGGGAGACTCCGATAAGGATCAGATCAGCTTTGTGGAGAAGCTGCGGATTGCTTCCATCATCACAATTGATCGTGAATTCTACAGCCTTGACTCTCTTGAAATAGTCTTCGTCAAGGAGGTGAGAAAGGCCCGGTTCTTCACGGGGTTTCTTGCCGACAAGGTTCGTGAGGGCATGAAGCAGCGAACCAAAGAGATCGATGCACGCTATTCCGAGTTTTTCGGCTTCACTCATGACGAAAATCCGGATCTTCTCGTTCACGAACGTACACACAAGCAGCGCGTTTGCTTCCTTAGCCTGCAGAACGACCTTGCCGGCTTCTTCCAACGTCGTTACATAGCGAAACCTTTTTATCGAAACGGAATCCGCATTGAACTGTCTGGAAGCAGCTTTCGCGACGCTTTCCGCCGTTTCTCCGGTGAAATCCGATACGACGAAAACCGGTACGGAAACATGAAGCCGGTTCACCATTCCACCCTCCCGACCGAGAATCATCCCGTTGGGGACGCTGCTATCCGCGCAGGACATCCAGGATCTCCTGCGCGGTTTCTTCAACCGCTTTCCCGGTAACGTCATAGATTCGACACTTGAGCTCCCGCAAAACGCGCCTCGCATGGTCGAGCTCACGCATTACCCTCTCAGTGCTGGCGTAGGTGGAGGCCTCAGGGTTCAGTCCTATCATGCGAAGACGTTCCTGTCTGATTTTTATCAGTGCGTCGTCCCGGATAATCAGTCCGATCAGATGTTCGGCAGGAACCGATTGCACGATTTCCGGCAGATCGACTTCAGGAATAAGCGGAATGTTCGCGACTTTATACCCCTTGTTCGCAATGTACATCGACAGCGGCGTCTTTCCGGCGCGTGACACTCCGAGGACAACAAGATCCGCAAGCGGTATCGACTCCGGACTTTTTCCGTCATCGCATTTGATTGCGAACTCAACCGCCTTGATCCTTCGAAAATACTCTTCGTCAAGACGACGCAACAGTCCCGGAGTTTCCGAAGGCGGGTATCCGGTTCGTTCTTCAAGCGTGTCGAGAAGTTGTCCCATCAGATCGATGCAGGTAATTCCTCTTTCATGCGCTTCCGCTGTCATCCTTTGCCGAAGCCGTTTCGCAACGAGAGTTCCTACGACGAGGACTTTCCGTCCGGAAATTTTCTCGAATACCTCTTTCAATTTTTCATCCGAATCGACATAGCGAAAACGTTCGACGTTCCCGAACGTCGTATCGAATTGACTCATGGCGGCATGCGCGACATGTTCCGCTGTTTCTCCGGTCGAATCGGACACGACGATCAAGTCGACGGTGTTCATTTTTCCCCCTTCAATACGCTGATATCGCCCACCATAACAAAGAGACGATGACATCTGTCGAGAAGAAGCAGCCTGTTGTTCCGGACGTCTTCTTCTTTATCCATGACAAGCACTTCCTCGAAAAAATGCTCGACGGCAGGTGACAATTCGGCCAGAAGCTCCGTAACAGCTTTCCAGTCAAATAACGCGAGCGATTTTTCGAGTCGTGGCTCCATCGCCTCGATTTCCTTGTAGAGATTCTCTTCCGCGTCTTTTCGGAAGAGCGATGGAAGCACGGCGCTCTCCACCATTTGAGAACTTTCTTTTGCGAGAATATTGCGCACCCGAACGGCCGATGATATGAGCGAAGAGAACCACGATTGTCCCTGAACCTCGGAAAGCGCATTCAGGAAACGCAGTGCCTGCAACGGTCGATTCCCGATGACGGAAACTGCAAGCGAAGAGATTTCGTGCGATGCGCCCCGCTCCTTGAGCTGCATAAGAAGACGCTGCTGCAAAAAGAAAAGAACCATGTCCCGCACGGCGTCGTCCAATCCGTTGACGCGCGCTGCTTCCGTTACGCATGAACGAAGATCGAGATCGATGCTCTGACCGAAGAGAATTTCATTGATGCAGCGAGCAGCCCTGCGGAGAGCGTACGGATCCTGAGACCCGGTGGGAACGAGCCCGATCCCGTGGCAACTGACAATAATCTGGATCCGTTCCGCGAGGCCGAGAATCGCCCCGGGCAGTCCCTTCGGAATCGTATCGCCTGCGAATTTCGGGAGATACTGTTCATAAATTGCCTGGGCAACGGGTTCGGGTTCCTTGTCGCGCAAAGCGTATTCCCGTCCCATCACTCCCTGAAGCTCGGGAAATTCGTACACCATCTCCGTAACGAGATCGGCTTTCGAGAGAAACGCCGCGCGATCGACAAGCGGCAAAAGTTCGGGACGTTGCAGGTCTGTTGTGATCCATCGCGCCAGCTCTTGCGTTTTTTTAACTTTGTCGTACACTGAACCGAGTTTTTCGTGATGAATGATGTGTTTCAGTTCTTCGACGCGGCCTGCAAGTGATCGCTTCAAGTCTTCGCGCCAGAAAAAGGCGGCGTCGGAAAGCCGCGCTCGCAGGACGCGCTCGTTCCCTTCCCGAACGACATCCATCGAAGCGGCCCTATTGTTGCTTACTCCCACGAAAAAGGGTTGCAGACGACCGTTCGTATCCCGAACAGGGAAATATTTCTGATGTTTCTTCATCGTCGTGGTCAGAACCTCGTGGGGTATCTTCAGATATGACTCGTCAAACTTTCCGTAAAACGGAACGGGATATTCGACGAGCGAAAGGTTCTCGAGTACAAGATCCGGTTCGAGCTCCACCGTTTCGCCAAGTTCCCTTTCCAGATTTGCAATTCCGGAAAGCATTCGCTGCTTTCTCTTTTCCTGATCCACAATGACGTAGTTGTCATAAAGTTTGTCAAGATATTCGGAAGCTTTTGAGATTTCTATTCTCGAAGCTCCCATGAAACGGTGTCCTCTGGTAATCCGGTCGCTTCGTAAGCCGGCTATCTCAAACGGAACGACCGCGTCGTCGAGAAGCGCAAGCAGCCAACGTATCGGTCGGGCGAAGCGAATGGCCGGATCTTCCCAGTACATGTTCTTCGGGAAGACGAGCCGTTTTATGAGAACGGGAAGAATTTCCGGAAGCACATCTTTCGACTGCCGCCCAGCCTCGGAGCGAACGGCGCACGCATAGATGACTCCCTCTACCTCTTTCTGTTGCAGATCTTCGCAGGAAACACCCTTGCTTTTCGCGAAGCCAATCGCCGCCTTCGTGGGGACTCCATTCGAGTCGAACGCAGAGGACCATAGCGGTCCTTTCATGGATGTCTCGAGATCTTCCTGCTTATCCGCGACATCCGTAACTCGCAGCGCAATTCGTCGCGGTGTGGACATGACAACGATTCGGGAGTAACGAAGGCGCGCTTTTGCAAATTCCTCCGCGGCGACAGTTTCGAGCAGCGCCATACCATTCGGAAGAAAACGGGATGGAATTTCGTCCGTCCCTATTTCGAGTAAAAGCTCTTTAAAGGTCATGGTTTCACCTCGTCGCTTCAGCGAACGAACTTGGTCGCAAAGGGATGCCCCATGGCCGCCCTCTGCCCGACATACGCCGCGGCGCATGCGCTCGCAATGGAACGTATGCGGGAAATATACCCGGTGCGCTCGGTGACGCTGATTGCATTTCTGGCATCCAGAAGGTTGAACGTGTGCGAGCATTTCAGGACGTAATCATACGCGGGCAGCACCAATCCTGACGCAATCAGACGTCTCGACTCGGTCTCGTACATGGAAAAAAGCGACAGGAGCATCGAAGTGTCGGCCGTTTCAAAATTGTATGTCGAGTGCTCGACCTCTCCGCGATGGTGGATGTCTCCGTACTTCACCTGTCCGACCCAGGTGAGATCGTAGACATTCTCAACTTTTTGCACGAACATGGCGATTCTCTCGAGGCCGTATGTTATCTCCGCCGGCACAAGGTCCATATCGATTCCGCCAACTTGCTGAAAATAAGTAAATTGCGTGACTTCCATCCCGTCAAGCCACACTTCCCATCCCAATCCCCATGCGCCGACTGTCGGAGATTCCCAATCGTCCTCGACGAACCGGATATCGTGATCGGACGGATCTATGCCAATCGACTGAAGACTCGCGATGTAGATCTCGAGGATATCCCGCGGGGCGGGCTGTACGATGACCTGGTACTGATAGTAATGCTGAAGTCTGTTCGGGTTTTCGCCATAGCGACCATCCGCCGGACGTCGGGAGGGTTCGACATACGCCACTCTCCAGGGTTCCGGTCCAAGCACCCGGAGACATGTGGCGGGGTTCATCGTCCCGGCGCCTTTCTCGACGTCGTACGGCTGCTGTATGACACACCCCTGATCCGACCAGAAACGTTCGAGCCGGAAAATAATATCCTGGAAATTCACATATACTCCTCCTTGACGTTAAGGGTCGTCTCGATATTATACGCATGATTCCGATAATGGCCACAGAGAGATTGTCACAGCGCTTCGCGTATGCAACGCAACATGTTTGCATTCTCTGAAAGAAATTCGGAAAGAGCTCCGACTGAAACATCCTTCATGGAAAGATACCAGCCGTCCCCGCCGTTACTGTGCAGCGCCGTGCCGGGATCGACGCCCCAAATTCCGCACCATCTGCGGAGAAACCGGTGCTCGGCGAGGTCCGGATGGCATCCGTTCTCGAGGAGTTTGAGAGACCAGAAGAGATTCTTGAGAAGATCGTTATCAGGAGTCAGCATCGGGAGAAGGTCAGACACGAAAGAGAACCATCGGAAAGCCTTTTGAAGCGATGCACGCGATTTGCGTATTCCCCAGAAATCTTCTTTGACGTCGATCGATTTCAAATATGTCCGCGAAGAGGACGAATAAATCTGAAAACGACCGAAAACCAGCGGTTCGATTGAACCGCCGAAGCGGACTTTTCCCCGCATACAACCTGGCGCTGACGCCCAGAGCGTCCCGTGTTGCCGTGAAAACAAAAAAATCGATCCTCCGCCTTCAGCAGAAATGGACCTTTTCAGAATAATTCCCGAGACGCAACGGTTCCCCTGGTTCAGATTCTCCACGAACGCTCACTCTTTCAGTCCCAGACGACGAACGGCATCTTCCGATTGTCTCCACTTGGGTCGAACTTTGACCCAGAGTTCCAGGAAAACCTTATGCCCGGTCATCGATTCAATATCGAGACGCGCCAGCCTTCCTATTTCCTTGATGCGACTCCCCTTTTCCCCGAGGAGAATGCCCTTTTGTCCCGGGCGCTCGACGAGGAGCGCGGCGCGGATATAGAGCACATTTCGCTCGGGGTATTCGTCGGGACTCTTATATTCCTCGATCTCCACAGCAACGCTGTGCGGGACTTCCTCTTCGGTGAGTTTCAGCACCTTTTCCCGGATCAGTTCGGATGCAAGAAAACGCTCAGGTCTGTCGGTCAGGACATCCGCATCATACGACGGACTCGCTTCATCGAGACGCCGTGCGATCATATCGACCAGCGAATCGAGATTTGACCGCGTGCGAGCTGAGATATACACGGTGTCCCCAGTCGGACAGATTTCGTTGTACTGCGAAACGAGTCGTTTGAGCACGTCGTTATTCTTGACGAGGTCCATCTTGTTGACAGCAAGGAGCACGGGACGCGCGGCCTTCAGAATTTTCGCCACGACCTCCCGGTCTTCCGTTTCTATCTCCCGGTCCGTTCCGTCGATGACGAGACAAACAACATCGGACGCTTCGAGGGCCGTTTCCGCGTTTGACACAATAGCCCGTCCAAGCGCATGTCGCGGGAGATGAAGACCGGGCGTGTCGCAGATGATGAGCTGGAGCCCCTTACGATTGAGAACGCCGCGAATGCTCGTCCTCGTCGTCTGTGGCTTGTCGGAAACTATGGCCAGTTTGTAATCGAGCAGCGCATTGAGAAGTGACGATTTCCCAACGTTCGGTTTTCCTGCAAGGGTGACGACGCCGCTCTTGAAAGCCTTAGAGAGTCCCATTATCATTCCCCTTCCGGAGCATGTCGAAGGCGAAAGGCAGCAACTCATCGATTCCGAAGACTTGCGGGCTGTCGTTTTCAGCGACAACCACCAGCATCCGCGGATTCCTTTCGTGGATAACCTGTCTGCACGCACCGCAAGGAAAACAGAATCGATTTCCCTCTCCCGCAACCGCGATCGCAACCGTTCCGGAATGTCCCGACACTCTCGATGCGGCGAGTGCGGATCGTTCCGCACATTGCGTGAGACCGTACGACGCGTTTTCAACATTACATCCGACGGCGATCTCGTCGCGCTCGGAAAGGCAGGCCGCTCCGACTCTGAATCCCGAATACGGCGCGTACGCCTTTTCCCGCGCTTCGACAGCCAGTCGCATGAGCTTTTCGGGAGAGATTAAAGAAGATGGCCACTGTTTCCGGTTCAAGCTCGGCACGTACGTTATTCCTCCTCGTTCCGGTCCCGAATGAGGCGAAGAAGCTTGATACGGTGATCCTCGACTTCGATGACCTCTATTGTCCAGTGACCGTAGTGCACCTTCTCCCCCATATCCGGGAAATCCCCCGATATGGAAAGGACGAGTCCGCCGATACTTTCGGCATCCTCGGACTCGAATACGTCAGAGAGCATGTCACTGAGATCTTCAAGGCCGACGTGCCCCTGAACGAGATATGTCCCGTCCGGTTCCTTCACGAGCGACGGCTTTTCTGAATCGTACTCGTCCTGAATTTCTCCGACTATTTCCTCGAGAAGATCTTCAAGCGAGACGATGCCCGCGACGCCTCCGTATTCATCCACGACGATCGCAATATGAGTATGTTTTCCGCGCATGATGTTGAAGAGTTCGACGATTTTCATCGTGTCCGGAACGAACAGCGCATCCCGGATGATGTTCCCGATGGGCATGTCCGTACGACCTTCATGAAGAGGCGGAATCATGTCCTTGAAATACAGAATGCCGACGATATCATCGAAACTATCACGATAAACGGGCACCCTGGAATGACCGTGCTTCTCGAAGAGCGCCACGGCGTCCGTGACAGTGGCATTCAGAGGGATCGCGTCCATGTCTGTTCTCGGAACCATAATCTCATAGACTCGAGTTTCCTCGAATGCGATGACGCCATGAATCATCTTTCTCTCGACTTCTTCAAAAACGCCGGACGCTTCTCCAATATTGACCATCTGTTCAATTTCTTCCCTCGTTACGAATGTATGCTGATTCTTGAGATCGACGCCGAAGACGACGCCGATGACCCTGACAATCCCCATCATGAGCCAGATGAACGGGAAGAGTATAAACCCGATGAATCTGATGACGGGAAGCGTGACGAGCAGCGTCGACTCCGAACGAACAATGGCCAGCGTTTTCGGAAGGATCTCTCCGAAGAGAACAATCAGAAACGTCATGCTTACTACGGAAAGCCATACGCCGTTCGCTCCGAACAGCATTATCGCGAGCGACGTCGCCACAGCGCTCGCCGCGATATTCACGAGATTGTTCGATATGAGCGTTATCGTCAGAGCGCGTTGTACGTCCGCGAGTAACCACGTGAGGAAGGATTTTGAAAAGGGGTGCCGTTCCTGGAGCGCCAGCAGTTTGCCTTTTCCGGAAGAGGTTATGCCGGTTTCCGATGCGCTGAAAATGGCCGAAAGGACAAGGAGGATGACAAGAAACAGAACCGTACGGAAAATAAAGAAACTATCCATGTCGTTCATTCCAGCCCTGACTACGAAACGTGTCCGGATTCGTTCCGGGAAAAGGCGACGAGTCGGTCACGCATGGATTCCTGAAGCTCAAACATCCGTATGCGTTCTTCTTCCGAATGGTGGTCGAAACCGATGAGGTGAAGGATTCCATGACACAGGATGAGGCATATCTCGTCAAAGAAGAGAATTCCCTGCCCTTCAGCCGACTCGCGAACGACTTCCTCACAAATGACCACGTCGCCGAGAGGAAGATCGGGGCCAGACCATGTGGGCCTGAACGCGCCATCGATCTCCCAGAGGGGAAATGAAAGAACGTCCGTCGGTTCGTCCATCTCGCGGTATTGGAGATTGAGATTTTTCATGTATTCCGTAGAAACGAAGGCAACAGACAGATCCACGGATTTGAACGTCTTCAGGAAAGGATACAGTTCTTCGAGAACCGAAGCCACGATGTCGCTGTGTCCGGCGGCCGAAACCGCCCTGATACTTTCTCCTGACGGGTCGCCGTCGATTCCCCCAACACTCACAGTAACCTTCAAAAAATAACCCTCCTTGCAGATCGTGCTTCACGCCCTATTTTTCGACGGAAGTCAGGGCCGAACGGATTTCGCGGACTTTTCTCGTGTGATACATGGACTGTAGCGTCGAAAGCAACGCTTCTTTTATAGTGGACAAATCACGCAATGTAAAGTCCACTTCGTCGAGCTGTCCATCAGCCATCTTGCTGGAGATGACTTCAGAAATGATTTTATCGATGTCCTGAACGCCCGAAATGTTCTTCACCTCAGCCCGGACCGCCGCTTCAACGGAATCTGCGATCATCAGGAGCGCCGTCTCTCTGGACGCGGGAAGCGGTCCGGGGTAGCAGAATTGCTCTCTGGGCAGTTTTTCTCCCTTCGCTTTCGA
>CAZVUT010000001.1:0-108848 GCA_964630155.1 uncultured Synergistaceae bacterium | reverse complement strand
CGGATTTCCCATTCTCCCCGGGAAATGGAGAAATAGCGATCAGATCTGATGAAGCGTGGAACACGCTCCATTCTTGTCTGGAAAACTGTACGGAGTGCCCGCTTTCCGAGGGAAGGACGAAAGTTGTTCCCGGAGAAGGCGACAGAAATAGCCCGGTCATGTTTATCGGCGAAGCGCCGGGGGCGGACGAGGATATTCAGGGACGTCCCTTTGTCGGACGCGCCGGACAGCTCTTGACGCAAATACTGGAGTCCGGCGGCATCAGGCGCGATGAAGCGTATATTACAAACGTCGTTAAATGCAGGCCTCCACAAAACAGAGTGCCGACAGTGCAGGAAATGATGTCCTGCGGAAAGTATCTTGAGTCCCAGATAGCGTTGATGAATCCGCGTATAATCGTGTGTCTCGGAAACACTCCGCTGAAATGGCTCATGAAAACAACGGAAGGGATCTCCTCTTTGCGAGGGAAATGGTTGAAGTGGAGGGGAATTGACTTTTTCCCGATGTTTCACCCCAGTTATCTTCTCAGGAATGATTCGCGCAAGGTCGGAAGTCCGAAGCATCTCACCTGGCAGGACGTTCAGGAACTTCGAAAGCGTTGGGACGCCATTGCTGCAGGGTTACGCAAAACTTCTCGAGGAGCGACCGAATGACACAGGAAGAAAAGTCGGTTCCGGTTCACTGCGCAATCATTATGGACGGGAACGGGCGATGGGCCCGGAAGCGAATGCTCCCGAGGATTCTCGGACATAGGGCCGGCGCCTCAGCTCTCGTCCGAATCGTTCGCGCCGCTGCGGAACGCGGAGTCCGATATCTCTCAATTTACGCTTTCTCGACGGAGAACTGGAAGCGTCCGAAGACGGAAGTTCTTGGGCTTATGGCGCTGTTTCGATCGTACGCGCGGCGGAAGGTCCGGGAACTGGCCAACGAAAATGTTCGTTTGCGTATCGCCGGGCGAATCGACCTGTTTCCCCAGGATCTCAGGGATCTTCTGGAATACGCGCAGAAAGAGACTTCGTTTGAGAATCCGCGCATGACATTGATTGCATGCCTGAATTACGGCGGGAGACAGGAAATCCTTGATGCTTTCCGACGAATGCAACAGGAAGGCGGCGACCGGGAACTTGACGAAGAAACCTTTCGTCGATATCTTTACCTTCCCGATGTTCCCGATCCGGACCTTATCATACGAACAAGCGGCGAGATGCGCCTCAGCAACTTCTGGCTCTGGCAGGCAAGCTACAGTGAACTCTATTTTTCGGACGCATTGTGGCCTGACTTCGATGAAAACGAACTCGACAAAGCACTGACCGCTTTTTCGAAACGGGAGCGACGATATGGCGACGTTCAACTCGGCGCATCGTGAATTGTTGGTTCGAGCCGCAAGCGGCTCGTTGATTGTCCTCGCGGTTCTCGGATCAATTCATTCGGGAGGAATGTACTGGGCCGCCCTTTGTTTTTCTCTTTCTTTTCTTTCTCTGAACGAGTTTTACCGGATTCTCGGGAGACAACTGAAACTTTCCAGGGGAATCGGGTATATCGCCGCTTGTGTCGTTATGATATCCGCGTATCACGGAGCCAGATCGTTCTCTTTATACCTCACGCTTTCCCTTGCGACCTTCGCCGTTCTTCTCATAGAAATCCTTCGTCGCCAATTTTCCGGAAACAGTTCCGCCGTTTCCAATATCGGAGGGTTGGTCACAGGCATTCTTTTCATAGTCGTTCCATGGACCTGCATTTTTATGTTGCGTGAACTCCCGTCAGGGAAATACCTGCTCTTCGCCATGTTCGCCTGTACATGGAGTTGCGACGTTTTCGCCTATATCATGGGAAGTCGATGGGGACGCACTTCGCTCTGCGATAACGTAAGTCCGAAAAAGACTTGGGAAGGATTCATCGGAGGCGTCGCAGGCAGTCTCTTGAGCGCCGGCTTGTTCGCCTACGAAATTGATTTGCCCCCAGCCCCCATATTGTATATCGGAATCATCTGCGGCATCGTCGGTCAGATGGGGGACCTGGCCGAATCGTTGCTGAAACGCGAATATGGCGTGAAGGACAGCGGAGACGCCATCCCGGGCCATGGAGGGGTTCTTGACCGTTTCGACAGCATTCTTATCAACGGAATTCTGACGTATTTTCTTTTTGCGGTGGTTCTTCGATGAAACAACCCGTTCGCATCGTCGTTATCGGCGCCACGGGAAGCGTCGGCTCTTCCGTTCTTGATGTTTGCCGGACGTACCCGGAATACTTCTCCGTTGTCGCCATGGCGGCTCATTCGAGCGCGAATTCTCTGTACCGGCTGGCTCGAGAGTTTTCCTGCAAGGTTGTTTGTTTGTCGGAGCCGGGATCTGCGGCAATGTTCCGTTCTTTCACGGCGAATTCCATATCGTGTCTCGAAGGAGCCGAAGGTCTGCTTCAGATTTCCGAATTGCCGGATGCCGACCATGTCGTCTTCGCTTCTTCCGGAACCGCTGCGATTCCCGCGCTCATTCGCGCTTTGGAGGCAGGAAAGGACGTATCGCTCGCCAACAAGGAAAGCATCCTTGTGGCATCCCCCTGGGTTCTGCCGAAGGTTTCGCGAAAGGACCAGATTCGGCCGCTCGACAGCGAACACAACGCGATCTGGCAATGCCTCCGCAACGAAAATCCGGAATCCGTCAACCGCCTCATCCTTACCGCGTCCGGCGGCCCTTTTCGAATGTATTCCCGTGAACAGCTGTCCGGAATCACGCCCGAGGATGCCATCCGGCACCCCGTTTGGTCCATGGGGACAAAGATCAGCGTCGACAGCGCGACGCTCATGAACAAAGGAATCGAGATCATAGAGGCTTCGCTGTTGTTTTCGATGCCGATCGATCGCGTCGAAGCGATTCTTTCTCCGGGGTCCTTCGCACATGGAATCGTCGAGTTTTCCGACGGCACAATGAAAATCGCTGCATGCGCTCCCGATATGCGCCTGCCTTCTCTTGTGGCGCTGGCGTTTCCTGACCGCCTCCCGCTCCGTTTCCCATCGCTGAAAACGGAGACGCTTCACGGCAGAACCATCCCATTTGAAGAACCGGATTCGATCCGCTTCCCATCCCTGGCAATCGCGAAAGAAGCGGGGAGAAGAGGAGGCGCATATCCCCCGTTGCTTGTCGGAGCGGATGAAATCGCCGTTGAATGCTTTCTCGGCCGCCGATTGGCCTTCACGGATATTCCGATTGTTGTGGAACGAACTCTTGAAGCCTATAACGGACCGGCTCCCAAATCTCTGGAAGATGCAGTCGCGCTTGTCGGGTACGGCCGGGAATGCTGCAGACGTTTTTGCGCCGGATAAGATAACCGGCGGAAAAAAGACGGAGGGAAGAAAACCCAATGATCGTGAGCATTATATCTTTTGCCTGTGTCATCGCGATTTGCGTGATAGTTCATGAAATGGGACACTTCATGACCGCAAGGGCGGCGGGTGTGCACGTCCACGAATTTTCGCTCGGTTTCGGTCCCGTCCTGGCTTCGAGAATGCGCGGCGCCACGATGTGGGCCGTACGTGCCGTTCCCCTCGGCGGATTTGTTCGACTCGGAGGCCTTGAGGAGGAAGGAGATGAGGTCATCCCGGCCGGAGGCTCCTTCATGGAAAAGCCGGCCTGGAAACGTTTTTTCATCCTTTTCAACGGGCCTCTCGCTAACATGATCCTTGCGCTGTTCCTGACGGCTTTTTTTCTCGCCGCCCATGGAACTCTTGATCTTGAAAGCACCCGTATCGGCGAAATAATGCCCGGGTATCCTGCAGAGAAAGCCGGCATACAGATCGGTGACGAGATTCGAAGCGTTAACCAACAAACGGTCGTTTCGTGGAAAGAGATGTCAGAAGCCATCCGGAATCACGCGATGAAGGGGCCGGTCGTCTTTCAGATCGATCGATCCGGCTCTCTCAACAGCGTTACAGTGGTTATCCCCAACGATACAGATTCCGGAGTTCCCGTCTTCGGGATACGTCCGTCTTTGAAACGATATCCTCCCCATAAGGCGCTTTCGTCCGCATTCGGATTCACGATTTCCATGAGCGTTGAAATGATCCGGAATATCGGGCTCTGGATCTCCGGAAAATCGGATATGGATGTCGCCGGCCCTGTCGGCATCGCATCCATGGCCGGCGATGCCGCAAGAAGAGGATGGTGGACGTTCATCTCCTTTCTTGCGTTGATCAGCTTGAATCTCGGACTTCTCAACCTTTTTCCCTTCCCCGCTCTTGATGGAGGACGACTCGTTTTCATTTTGGGAGAGATGGTGACGGGGAAACGCATTCCGGAAAAGACGGAAGGCTTTATTCATTATATTGGTTTTATAATATTGATAGGCCTTATTGTTTTTATTACCTGGAATGACATAACGAAAATTTTCTTGTCGAACTAGTTTTTGAAGGAAGGTTGGTTGCAGTGCGTCAGGTCAACATAAACGGACTCACTATCGGCGGAAACTCTCCTATCCGGGTCGAAAGCATGCTGAAAATTCCTCTGTCGAGCGAAGAAGCATGCCTTTCGCAATCTCTCGAACTCGCAAAAGAGGGATGCGAACTTCTTCGTGTCGCTTTCCCCGATATCCGTTTTCGGGGGGAACTCGCCCGCCTGAACGGAGCATCGAAGATCCCCATAATGGCCGACATACATTTCGATCCGCTTCTCGCCATGGCGGCAATGGAGAGCGGATGTCCCTCGATTCGAATCAACCCGGGAAACATTCCGCTTCGGTCTCTCCGGAACATCGTGGCCCTTGCCTCTGAACGCAATGTCGTCATCCGCATCGGGGCGAACAGCGGATCCGTCAATGAGCGACAGCTGCGCGACGCTTCCGGGGACCGCGCATCCGCTCTTGCGCTCGCCGTAGGAGAACAGATGGAATCCCTTGTATCGCTCGATTTTCACGACATCATCCTTTCCGCCAAGTCATCGGCGGTCCGCGAGACCGTATCCTGCGTAGCGCTCCTTTCCCGGCGATACCCGGACTATCCGATGCATATCGGTATTACGGAAGCCGGAGCGGGCATGGGAGGAATCGTCAAAAGCTCCGTCGGAATCGCGCTCCTCCTTGCCCAGGGAATCGGAAACACTATCCGCGTCAGTCTTTCCGAGCCACCGGAAATGGAAGTGCGCGCCGGGTATCACATTCTAAGATCGCTAGATCTGAGAAAACGGGGGATCAACCTCATTTCCTGTCCGACATGCGGGAGAAAACGACTTGACGTCCGTCTGATTCTTCCGATTCTCGAACCGTACTTCGCGCTCTTGCCTGACGGAACGGAAGTTGCGGTCATGGGATGCGAGGTGAACGGACCGCGCGAAGCGGCGCACGCAGATATCGGGATTGCGGGCTCACAGGGCGGCGTGGTAGTCTTTTCCAAAGGGAAGCGCATAGGCGGGTGTGCTTTCGAGGAAATTTCGACGTATATTCCCGGTCTTTTTCGCGCTTTTTCCGAAGGATGCGAAAAGAAATGCGATTGATCGAAAACCCATTACCTGAAAGGAGAGATGTTTCATGCCGGTCAATCTTAAGGGGCGAAGCTTTCTCACGCTGAAAGATTTTTCAAAAGAAGAAATCCTCTATATGCTCGATCTGGCCGATGATCTCAAGGCGAAAAAGAGAGCCGGAATCCGAGGACGTACTCTTCAAGGCAAGAATATCGCACTGATCTTCGAGAAGGCCTCGACGCGCACGCGATGCGCCTTCACGGTGGCATGCGTCGATGAGGGCGGGCATCCGGAGTTCCTTGGGAAAAACGATATTCACCTCGGTGCAAAAGAAGATCTCAGGGACACTGCACGAGTTTTGGGGCGCATGTTCGACGGCATCCAGTATCGCGGTTTTCTTCAGTCGGTCGTTGAAGGTCTTGCACAGTATTCCGGTGTTCCTGTCTGGAACGGACTGACCGATGTCGACCACCCGACCCAGGTGCTTGCAGATTTTATGACGCTCCGCGAAAATTTCGGGAAGGACCTGAAGGGCCGTCGCCTGGCGTACATCGGCGATGGTCGGAACAATATGTCAAACGCCCTTATGATCGGTTGCTCGAAGCTGGGCCTTCATTATTCAGTGGGAACGCCCGAGAGTCTTTGGCCCGCTTCCGAGCTTTTGAACGAGTGCCGCGAAGAGGCAAAAAAATCGGGCGGCAGTGTGGAGGTCTATCGAGATCCCGTTGATGCTGTCAGAGGCGCCGACGCACTGTACACCGACGTATGGGTTTCCATGGGAGAGGAATCGAAGAAAGCGGAACGCGAATCACTTCTTCGCCCCTACCAGATTAACGCGGCGCTCATAAAAGCGACAGGAAAGGCTGAGACGATTTTTCTGCACTGTCTTCCTGCCGTCAAAGGACAGGAAGTTACGGAGGACGTATTCGAATCACCGGTGTCCAAGGTTTTCGACGAAGCCGAAAACCGTATGCACACCATAAAGGCCGTAATGGTCGCAACGCTGGGTTCCTAGGAGCAACCGGGAGGAGTGGTGGGTTTTGGAAAAGACTGCGAGAAAGTTTCGATGCGCCGAATGCGGTTTTGAGTTTTTTCAAACGCCGGAAAACAACGCCCTGCGTTGCCCTGAATGCAGAGGGAAAACACTTTTCCTTCTCGAAGGAGAGCCAATCGGCAGGAAGCGGTGCGGCGGGAATTGTTCTTCCGGATGTTCCTGTTGTCATTAAACTACAGGAGGGGCGGATCGCCCCTCCTGTAGTTTTACACGACGGTCGTTATAACCGGTCGAATAGCGAAAACGCCTTTTAGCGCAGAGAGTCTGTTGAGAAAGCCGCGGATCCTGTCAGGCTCGCCGTTGATCGCTATCAGTTCCAGGCAGTGGTCATTGTCGATATGGACATGCGTCGTACAAAGGATGACATCCAGAAAATCATGCTGCAGCTCGTTCAAATCCTCGGACGTGTCATGCCTGTGGTGATCGAACAACAGCGTCACCGACCCGTACACCTTTCCGGTTCCTTCTTCCCACTGGTCGGCGCTGATATATTGGCGAATAAGATGCCGGAGCGCGTCCGAACGGTTGGGAAAGCCTGATTGTTCGATCCTTCCGTCGAAAGACGCCAACATCTGTTCCGGAATCGAAACACCGAATCGTACAAGTTTTTCCACCGGATCCACCTCGTCTGGTCAGGATTGTCTGCGCACCATTATACTCAGGAAAGATCCGGTTCCTTCACTTTGCTTGTACTATAGCGGAACGGAGTGGGAAGAGCGCGAGCGTGTGCTAGAATGTTCCTGCTGAAAGAAGGGAGAGGAACGCATGGGTGCGGCTTTCCGCGATCCGGAGCTTCTTGTGAAACGGATCATTTCCTGGATTCAATCGGAGCTGAGAAGAGCGGATGCGAAGGGCGCGGTTTTCGGCCCGAGCGCGGAGTCGTTTTCTCCGTCGTCATGGCGCTTCTCTGCGAGAGCCGGGACACGACGATGCCTTCCTTCATGTCGTGCGGCAATTTCTCTCAGGATACACGCGACCGGGAATCATTATTGAAAAAAGCTCCTTCCGCCGAACTCCGGGCGGGGCGAACAAACTAAGCTGAAATGGATGTGAGGCGTGAATGTCTACGAATCGCTATGTGACGCGCCTTCTTCCATCAAATAGAGACTTTGACTGCTTCCCCGGAACACAAGCGACGCATGCCGCCGGCATGCGTGATCGATCCTGAATACGAGGTGAGGACGGATGTCCGGACATTCAAAGTGGGCGAACATAAAGCACAGAAAGGCGTCACAGGACGCAAAACGGGGGAATCTGTTCCAGAAGTTGGTTAAGGCGGTCATCATCGCAGCAAAGGAAGGCGGCGGCGATCCCGGGATGAACATCCGCCTCAAGGCTGCAATAGACCGCGCCAAACAGGCAAGTGTTCCGAACGACAATATCATCAGAGGCATCAAGCGGGGAACCGGCGAAATCGAGGGAGCCGCCTACGAGGAATTTACGTACGAAGCGTACGGCCCGAACGGCGTCGCCATTCTCCTCGAAATATTGACGGATAACAAAAACCGGACCGCTTCCGAGATACGCGCGCTCCTGACGCGAAACGGCGGCGCCCTCGGCGAGGCCGGTAGCGTTGCGTGGATGTTCGAAAGAAAGGGCATCATAGAAGTTGTCGGAGAGAAACTCGATGAAGAGACGCTCATGATGTCGGCCATTGATTCCGGGGCGGAAGACATCGAGAAATCCGGGAACGGCTTCATAGTAACCACCGATTCGGCAAGCGTGCTTCAGGTTCGCGACGGCCTCGAGAAGGCCGGATACACGATCGAGAGGGCCGAGTCTACGATGATTCCGAAGACGACCATTGATATTCCCAACAAGGAAAAAGCGCAAAAGATGTTGCATCTCATGGAAATACTTGAAGAACACGATGACGTGCAGAACGTATACGCCAATTTCGATATCTCCGACGAGCTCATGGCGGAACTCGAAGACTGAGGTTGAACGTATCACGCAGTTTCGGCATTGACCCCGGACTGGGACGGCTCGGGTTCGGGGTGGTTGAACGAAGAGGCGGCGTTTTGAAGGTGCTGGATTTCGGGTGCATCGAAACGCCGCCTCGTGTCGATATTCCGGATCGCCTGCTCATGCTTTACGAACGACTGGAAGAAAGGATCGTTTTTCACGCACCCGATTTTCTCTGCGTTGAACGTCTTTTTTTCGGGAAAAACATCACAACGGCCGAATACGTTTTTCAGGCGCGCGGGATCGTCCTTTTGCTTGCCGCACAAAGAAGAATCCCTGTTTATGAGCCGAAACCGTCCCAGATAAAATCGGTTGTCTGCGGGTACGGGAACGCGGAGAAAGCACAAGTCCAGAAAATGGTGCAGCGCCTTCTCTCGCTTGACGTTCTCCCGAAACCCGATGATGCGGCCGATGCGTTGGCGGCTGCTCTGACCGGTCTGTTGCTTCAAAAGACATCATCTCTTCTGCCGAGGGAAGGAGGAGTATCATGATCCGTTTCCTGAGGGGAACCGTGGCCCATGTATCGGATACGACCGTCGTCATTGACGTCGGAGGAATCGGGTTTGAGGTTTTTTGTTCTGCTACAGCGCTGCGAGACAGCGTCGTCGGAGAGGAGAGGGCGCTGCCCTGCATTCTCGTTCAGAACGAAGCAGGATCGCTTTTCTTCGGTTTCGGGGATGAAACGGAGCGTCGCATGTTTCAGGAGTTGCTCGCGACAAAGGGGATCGGCGGCAAAATGGCGATTGGAATACTCCGCATTCTATCGACACGGGATATACTTACGGCAGTCTCCCTCTCTCAGGATCACATATTCACGCAGGTTCCGGGCGTCGGGAAGCGAACTGCCGAGCGCCTTTGTTTTGAACTGAAAAACAGACTCGAAAAGAACGGATGGTCATTCTCGTACAACGAACCCTCGCCACACCATTCCGATATCTCTCTCGGACGAATACGAGAAGCGCTCGTTTCGCTCGGATTTTCTCAGCCGGACATTTCTGCGACGCTCGTCCGCCTGTCCCAGCGCATAGCCTCGGAGGGGGAGTTGAAGGATGAGGATCTTCTTCGTATGGCTCTCAGGGAGTTACAGAAAAAACCGGGGGTGCGTGAAGCATGACGGCTCCGAAGAACCGTTTTTCCGATCCGGAAACCGATTCCGCCGTTGAAAACGAAATAGAAGGATGTCTCCGTCCCGGAGCTCTCGATGATTTTATCGGCCAGGAACGGCTCAAAGAAAAGCTGCGAATCTACATGTCAGCCGCAAAGCTGCGAAATGAGTCTCTCGACCATACGCTCTTTTTCGGGCCTCCCGGCCTCGGGAAAACCACGCTCGCCGGCATCATCGCCAGGGAAATGGAAGGCCAGCTGCGGATCACGACAGGTCCCGCGATAGAGCGTTCCGGCGACCTGGCGGCGCTTCTTTCAAACCTCGAAACCAACGATGTCCTTTTCATCGACGAAATACACCGTCTTCCTGCCGCAGTCGAAGAAATCCTTTACCCGGCTATGGAGGACTATTCATTGCACATCATCATGGGAAAGGGCGCCCTGGCGAACTCCATCTGCCTCTCGCTTCCCAGATTCACGCTCGTCGGCGCGACGACGCGGCTCGGCCTTCTCACATCCCCGCTTCGTTCCCGATTCGGGATCGTCGAGCAGCTTTCGCTCTACTCGACGCATGAACTGTCCGCCATCGTTCAACGCGGAGCGCGTGTTCTCGGAGTTCCGATAACTGAAGACGCCGCCGTCGCCATTTCGGATCGCTCCAGGGGAACGCCGAGAGTTGCGTTGCGGCTCCTCCGAAGAGTCCGCGACGTCGCAGAGGTCAAGGGAGCGCTTCCCGTCGACAGGAACATGGCGCATATCGCGCTCGACATGCTTGGACTCGATATGCTCGGCCTCGACGACGGAGACAGACGTATTCTCAAAATCATCGTCGAACTTTTCGACGGAGGTCCGGTCGGACTCTCGACGATCGCCGCCGCAATCAATGAAGAAGCCCAGACGATCGAAGATATCTATGAACCGTACCTCATCCAGCAGGGCTTTCTTGAAAGAACCGCGAGAGGACGACGCGCGACGAAAATCGCGTATGACTATCTCAGGGTTCCGTACCCGCGGTGGAAAACGGAGGAATTGCATCTTTTCCCTTCCGCGGACGAGACACCTCTTTCCGAAAAATAACTCGCCGTCTTTCGTGAATGACCCTGCTGCACCCGGATTCGCACCGGTCATTTTCGGCCGGACTTTCAGAAGATGTTTTCCCGGGAAAGATCCGGCGCGTTCGACCGACAACAGTCATGTTTTTTCAGTTACGTATTAAAGGTGTTTAAATGTATTATACTAACTTCAAGCATATAAATTTGGAGGGTGTTGCATGAATAGTATCATTCCCCATAAATCATTCTTCGTATTGTTATCACTCGTAATTTTCTTTTTTCCGCACCCGTCCGAAGCGCAGACAGTCCGGGTGCTTCTCGAAAGCGGTATTTCGACAGCAACGATATCGTCGGCCCATTCGATTTCTCTTCAGGATGCGTCCGGCAGAAAAACAACGCATGGAGGAACAGTCCGCCTTTCAATGAGTTCGGCGAGATCGGTTCTTGTCGACGGAAAACCCCGGACTCTGCCTGTAACACTCTCGTCTTCGGCTCCTCTTTTATTCGGCAAGACGCGCTTTCGGGGAAACATCCGGATCGCCGGAACAGCGGAAGGACTCTCCGTAATCAACGTCGTGGACAGCGAGGCATATCTCCGCGGAGTTCTCAAAATGGAGGCGAACCCGGCCTGGCCGACCGAAGCGCTGAAGGCGCAGGCCATTGTTTCGCGAACCTATGCTCTGCGCAGGATCTCCGGTTCAAACGGACGGGAATACGATGTTTCGGATTCGACCGAGTCCCAGGTTTACAGAGGCGTTAACGCCGAAGATCCGCGTTGCGACGCCGCCATCAGAAGCACTCACGGCATGGTGCTCAGTTACGGCGGATCGATCGCGTTCACTCCGTTCCATTCTGATAGCGGCGGAAACACCGCCGATATACGGGATGTTTGGGGCGGCTCGTATCCGTATCTTTCCGGTTCGAAGGAGCCGGTTTCGTACGCTTCTCCGAACTCGGACTGGGAACGGCGACTTTCCGCTTCGGAGATTGAATCCATACTGTTGCGTTTGAAGAAATCCGTGGGGCGTGTTTCGAATATATCCGTTCAAACTTCTGACAGAGCCGGTCGGGCCGTCCAGTTGCTTGTTTCCGGATCAAACGGTCGTGCTTCCGTCAAAGCGCACGATTTCAGGATGGCTGCAGGATCCTCCGTCATAAAAAGCACCATGTTCTCCGTCACGGCGAGCGGTGCGCCCTCCATCGCATCCGCTGCGCCGGCGCCGAAATCGAGGCCGCAGGAAATTGTCGGAAACACACAAACTTCCGGAAAGAACCGTTCGATCCCTCTTTCCACGACACCGATGTCCTTCCGGGAAGAACAGGCGTTGATGACACTCACGGAACAGGGTGCGTTTTCAACCGAAGAGCTGCTCGATATGCTCAAGCGGCCGGAGACGCGGAAGGGGTATCTGATCGAAGCGATAAACCGCTCAAAAGGCTCGAACAGGCCTCGGGTCACACCTCCGACGGAACCGTATTCAGGGTCGGGTGGAGGACAATCATTTCTTTTCACGGGAAAAGGCTGGGGGCACGGTGTCGGTATGTCTCAATGGGGAGCGAAGTCCCTTGCCGAGGCGGGGTGGTCTCATAAGAAAATTTTGCAGCACTATTATCCCGGAACGGAGCTGACGCAAAGATAAAAACGTTTTCAGGCGCCGACCTGCTTCAAACAGACGCATATGACTACGATCTCCCTGAAGAACTTATCGCACAGAATCCGGCGGATCCCAGAGATTCATCGCGCCTGTTGGTTCTCCGGCGAGAGACCGAATGCCGCGAACATCGTCATTTCCGGGATTTGACGGATCTCTTGCGTCCTGAGGATCTTCTCGTTCTGAACGATACCCGGGTTCTGCCTGCCCGCCTTCACGGACGAAAGGACCCCGGCTCCGCAAGAATCGAAGTCCTGCTGCTTCGCTCGGAAGGAACCTCGTTTCGGCAGTGGCAGGCGCTCGTACGTCCCGCCAAAAGACTTCACGCCGGCATGCGAGTGATCCTTGGCGACGGAACCCCTCTTTCCGTGCTCGATGAACTGGACGAAGGCATCCGCATCGTTCGCTTCCCGGAAGAAATCGATGTCCTGAAGCTGCTTGACACAATCGGCGACGTTCCTTTGCCTCCCTACATAACCGATTCGTCGGCGCCGAAAGAGGCCTATCAGACGATTTTCGCCAGAGAATCGGGATCCTGCGCGGCGCCGACAGCCAGTCTCCATTTTTCCGAAACGCTCCTCGATTCGATTCGATCGAAGGGTATTCCGATATCATGGGTAACGCTTCATGTCGGGCTCGGCACGTTTCGTCCCGTATCCGTTCCGGACATACGGGATCACCACATGCATTCGGAATTCTGCCTTCTTCCGCACGAAACGGCCGTTGCCGTGCACGAATGTCGGAAACGCGGAGGACGCGTCATAGCAGCCGGAACCACCGTCGCTCGAACGCTCGAGAGTTTCGCTGAAGATAATTCGCTCCTGGAAGGAACGCGGGATACGTCCCTTTTTATCTATCCCGGGTTTCGGTTTCGGATTATCGACGGACTTATCACGAATTTTCACTTGCCGAAAAGTACGCTCCTTATGCTCGTTTGCGCGTTCGGCGGGTACAATAGAGTCATGCAGGCGTACCGCGAAGCCGTCTCAATGCGATATCGTTTCTTCTCATTCGGAGACGCGATGATTCTACTTTGAAGACGCGAAAGGTGGTGTTTCCATGTGGATATGGAAATGCGTCACTCCACACCCTCCAATAATCGTACCTGAGGTCGGGAAGGGAAACGAAGCCCCAGCCGCCAACACCGTAACAGCTATGAAACGGCTTTCCGCAAGGCTCTCTCCGCTCATTCCGGACATTGTGCTGGTCCTTTCTCCGCACGCTCCCTACTCAGAAGGACTCTGCGTCATACTCGCAGACCGATACGAAGGCGACTTCTCGCGGTTCGGAGCTTCCGGACGGAAATGGTCCTTCCGCGGAGCCGTCGAGGAAGGCGAGACGCTGACGAGGGAGATATCACGGAATCTTCCCGTAACGATTCTTCGTCCGCAAAAGGGGGCGCTCGATCACGCGAGCCTGGTTCCCTTGTCGTTTCTGGGCGAATCATGGAACGGCCGGACGCGTCTTGTGCTTGCGAACCCGATAGGGATGAGTCCGAAGGACGCCTACAAGCTCGGGAAAATTCTGGCGGACTTTGACCACGATGCGACATGGGGCTTCATCGGAAGCGCCGATCTCTCCCATCGGCTGATTCCCGGGGCTCCCGCCGGATACGACGCACAGGGACGTTTCTTCGACGAAAACGTGGTTCGGAGCATCCGTGAAGGCAGCGGAGCCGAGCTTCTCTCTTTGCCCGACTCTCTCGTCGAAGCGGCGGGCGAGTGCGGATTTCGCTCCGTCGCAACGTTTCTCGGATTGACCGAAAAGGAACATCGAACGGTTCTTTCGTACGAAGGGCCGTTCGGAGTCGGGTACTGCGTCGCCTGCGCCGCGCTTGATCCCGCCCTGTACCTTCCTTCCGTTGCACGACGGGCTGTCGAAGAAATGCTCGAAACGGGACGGGTGCTTTCGGCTCCGCCTGTCGATGACGATCCGGTATTATCCGCCGCGAACGCGTGTTTCGTGAGCCTGAAGACGGGCGACGGAAATCTTCGCGGCTGTATCGGAACGATCCTGCCGCAACATGCCGCTCTTGTGGAGGAAGTCATTTCGAACGCCGTCTCGGCGGCTTTTCACGACCCGCGTTTTCCGCCAGTCAACCGAACAGAACTGACGGACCTGCATTTCTCGGTGGATGTTCTTTCGCACCCCGAGCGCGTAAACGGCATCGAAGAACTGAACCCTCGCATCTATGGCGTGATCCTTGAGCAGGGAGCGCGGCGCGGCGTGCTTCTTCCCGATCTTGAAGGCGTTGACTCCGTCGAGGAACAGCTTCGGATAGCCTCCATGAAGGCCGGAATTCGAGATCCGCTCAGTTCCTCTTTATACCGATTCACCGTTAATCGGTATAAAGAACGCCGACACTCCCCGGAGGAACGATGAGCCTGAACGGACTCCGAAAAGCAGACTGGTGGCATACCGAAAACACGAATGTGCGTTGTGATCTTTGTCCTCATTCCTGCTTGCTTGCCGAGGGAGAGACCGGATTCTGCCGCGTGCGGCGGAACGAAGGCGGTATCATGACATCGCTCGTGTACGGACGCGCTTCGTCAATAGCTCTTGACCCTGTTGAAAAGAAACCTCTCTATCACTGGAGACCAGGAACCGACATTCTCTCAATTGGAACGGTCGGTTGTTCGATGGCCTGTCCATTCTGTCAGAACTGGGAAATCGCGACATGGGAGAAGGGGATTCGATTACAGGATCTCGGCATCCCGGACGTCCTTCGCCTCGCCCGAACGAACAACACGCGCGCCGTAGCGTTCACATACAACGAACCACTCGTCTGGTACGAGTTCATCGCAGATTGCGCCGCAGTCTTACGAAATGAGGGCATAGCCGTCGTCCTCGTCAGCAACGGAATGATCCGCGAAGAGCCGCTCCTGGCGCTTTTGCCTTGCCTCTCCGCCGCGAACATCGATGTGAAAGCATTCGATTCCGTCACATACCGGAGCCTCGGAGGAGATCTCGATTGCGTCAAGCGGACTGTTGAGCGTATGTACGAAGCGAATCTCCACGTGGAAATTACGACGCTCGTCGTTCCGGGCATCAGCGACGCCCCTGATGGCTTGACACGCGAAGTCGAATGGATAGCGTCCATATCGCCGGATATCCCGTTGCATCTGAGCCGGTATTTTCCGCGTCATCGGTGGAACAGGCCTGCGACGCCCGAAACGCTTCTGGACGCCATGGCCATAACCGCCGAGCGCCTGCTCCGGTATGTCTACCTCGGTAATGTGAATCGCCTGTCCGATACAATCTGTCCTAAATGCGGCTCTATTGCGGTTTCGAGGCGGGGATACGATATTTCCCGAACGGGGCTGAACGCGGAAGGCGGGTGTCGGAATTGCGGAGCGCATCTTTATATGACGATGGATGATACTTCGCGGGACGAAGCATCATGAAGTGGATTTGGATCTTTTTCGACCTTGTGTTCGTTCTCTGCGCCATTGCGCTCATCTACGTATTTTGCAGCGTTACGGCAGATGATTGGGATCGGATGTTTCCGCTCGGAACCGGAACGCCGGTGCGCGTGTTTATCGCACCCGGGAAGAACGGCATAGAGATAGCTGATGCCTTCCGGTCAGCGGATGTTGTCCCATCCGCTTCGGATTTTGCACGCTGGCTTCACAGATTCCGACTCGACAGGTCTTTCAAACCCGGGATCTATTCCGTACGAAAGGGGACGTCCTGGGAAGTCGCACGTCAACTTCAGTCGACTGTTCCCGAAAAAATAACGCTCAGGATCGTTCCCGGAGCGGATATTTTTACGCTCGAAGAAACTTTCTCCTCATCCGCTCCTGTGCTCAGGAAATCGTTGCTGAAAGACGAAAACTTTCCGGCGTTGCTTCGTCCGTTGCTCCCGGTTTCGGCGGACTCGAGAATTGCATTCCTGCTTCCGGAAACGTATGATGTTCCTGAGAAAACGTTCGACGCTCTTTTGAAGGCATCCTCTGAACTCTGGTGGGCTCGGCTTGGAGCGTCGTTACAGGACATAACATCCGGGGATCTTCTGAATCGCGCTGTTGTCGCTTCTCTTGTCGAGCGCGAAGCTTTCCTCGAAAAGGAACGTCCTTTGATCGCAGGCGTCATCGAAAATCGAATACGAGCAGGCATGCCGTTGCAGATCGATGCGACCGTCGTATACGCATGGAAGCGTCAGGGACGGATCATCAAGCGAGTCCTCAACAGGCACCTTGAGATTGAATCCCCTCTGAACACGTACAAGACAAAAGGCCTTCCGCCGGAACCGATTTGCGTTCCTTCGCTGTCTTCCTGGACTGCGGCGATGAAACCCGACACGAACGACTTTCTATATTATGTTCTGAAAAAGAATGGAGAACATGTTTTTTCTAAAAATTATCAGGAACATCTTCGAAATATCCGGAACATCCGGAAGCAAACGGAGTGAAACAGTTTTATGGATGACTTTATTCCCATTACCGTGCATCTCGAATCTCCATCCGGCGTCACACTTCTGAGCTGGATCGTTTCCGACTGCGACAACACTGGCTATGTCACGACAGAAAACGCAAAGGCGGGAATTGTATCTCTGTATTGCCTGCCCGAAGCCGTACGCCGGTATGAAACCCTTCTGTCCGCGCTGCGCGAAGAAGGCTTCCCGATTGTCTCCTGGTGGATGCAATGACGGTCTCTCAACGGGCCGCAGATATCTTTGACTCACTGCGTTTCGGCGAATCCGAGACTGTTCTCGCGAGCGACCTGTACGCGGAACAAAAAGAATACCATTCCTGGCTTCTGGAAGATTCGAAAATTGTCGAAAGCATCTCGTCCATATCGAGCGGAGTAGCGTTCCGAACGGTCAACCGGAATTTCCCCGGTTCATCGATCTCGTTCCGTTCCGGTGCAACCATTTCCAGCGCTCTCTCATGCATGAACGAAATACGCAATGCAGCCGTTTCAAATCGGCCGTCTGCGTATTTTTCGGGAACAGGCGGCGATCCGATCTTCGACGAGAGAGAGCCTCTCCCGAATGAATTTCCTTCTTTATTGCGCGACATCGACGCGATGCTTCGTTCGGCGTCCACTCTTGTCAGACAAGTTTCGCTTCGTTTCGACACCGGAACGAAAGAAAAGCTCGTCTGTCCGGAAAGCGGATGTATCCGGAATGATACGACCACAGGGACTTCTTTTTCCATACACATCACCGTTTCCGATGGAAACGGCGCCCAGACAGCTTCGGACCTCGTCGCAGGCGCTGTCGGTCAGACGTGTTTCCTTCGGGATAATGATCTTTCCCGCAGAGCCGCAATCGTTCTCGAACGGGCCGTTATGCTTCTCACAGCGCCAAAATGTCCGGCAGGTCATTTTCCGGTTTTGCTTTCGGGACGAACCGGAGGGACGATGATTCACGAGGCATGCGGACATGGACTCGAAGCCGATATCATCATGAAGGATTTCTCCGCCTTTCGCGACAAGATTGGAACGGCCGTCGCTTCACCGAAGGTTTCTATTGTCGACGATCCCACATTACCGGCGGTCTTCGGCGGTTACCGATTCGATGATGAAGGGACGGAGGCGAAGAGAACGCTCCTCATTGATAATGGCGTCCTGAAAACATACCTTACGGACCGGGACACATCCGCCAGGATGCGCCTTCCTCTCAGCGGAAACGGACGACGGGCCTCGTTCCGCCATCCGCCGATCCCGAGGATGAGCGCAACTATTCTTCTTCCGGGGAAAGAAACTGAACGGGGTCTCATGCAGGATATGGATTCTGGATTATACGTCACCCGACTCGGCGGAGGAGAGGTCGATCCGACTACAGGCGATTTTGTGTTTCAGGTTACCGAGGGATTCCGGGTTCTGAACGGAACGATCGGGCATCCCATTCGCGGTGCGCTTCTGGTCGGAAATGGCCCGCAAATTTTGCAGTCCATCGCCGGAGTCGGCGCCGATATGGAAATATTCCCCGGTTATTGCGGAAAAGACGGACAGGATGTTCCTGTTTCCGATGGACAACCCGCTCTGCTCATACCGGACCTTATCGTAGGAGGGGAGTGACGGAATGGCGCGAAATACGGAAACTCCCGTCCCTTCTCCAAGAAGGAAAAATGGCGCGCAACGATCGAATAGCTCAACCGGAGCCTTCTGGCCGGCTGTCGAGGCGATTATTTTCCTTCTCCTCTCCGGAAGCGTCTACGTTCTGGCTTCGCTCATGACTCCATGGACCGGAATATGGGGGAAGAATATTTCCTCCCTTCTTATTTCTCGTTTCAGCGGTGCAGTCATAATTCCTTGTTTTTTTATATTTTTTATTTTGATGTCTATTTTTTTTAAAAGATCAATTCACCGTTTTTTTTATCAAACTGTTGCAACGTTGCTTTTGTTTGTGACGAGTTCCTTTTTGCTCGGGCTTCTTCAAGCGTCCGGAACAATCTGGAAGTATCCTCTTTTTTATCCGGGCGATTTCGGATCGCTTCTATCGTCTTTCTTTCTCAGGAATTGCGGGGCGTTTGGAAGCGTTCTCATAGGATTCGTGGCCGTATCCGCTTCTTCGATGTTGTACGGACTTTTCGATCCCCGTACCGTCATGTCGGGCGCAAAAACCCTTTTCGTCCGGATGGCCAATCTCGTTCCTCTTCCTCAACCGGAACCCCCCGTCTGTGAGCAGGACGGGAAGGCCGAAACACCGCAGCGGGGTAGCGAAAACTCCCCCGATAACGCTGATGAAGTCGATCATTCCGTAGATTCCGAATGGAACGAACCTGACGCTCCTACTGAGGAACCGAAACAGAATCCGGCTTCTCTCCCGGGAGAATCGTTTTCCTCGGACGGAGCGATTCCGGAACCGGTATTCGAGACTGCTGAAGATTTCTCATCGAATGGGAATGTGGATGTCGGTTTCCCGCCACCGCTCGACATTTTCGGACCTTCGACTCCTCCCGTACCAACAGAACAATCAGAAACGGTGTTCGCCCAGGGAATGTCAATAATATCCACCCTTACGAACTTCGGAGTTGAAGCCGAACTGGTGGAAACCATCATCGGTCCGACGGTCGTCCAGTTTCAACTCCAACTCGCACCCGGAATCAAGGTCAGCCGGATATCCGGCCTCGCAAACGATCTGGCGCTGACTCTGGCCGTACCTGCGTTGCGTGTGGAAGCTCCCATTCCGGGCAAACCCTTTGTCGGCGTTGAAATTCCTAATCCGAGGCGCCAGGGGATTTCCCTTCGAACGATCCTTGAGTCCTCTTCATTCCAGAACACGGAGTTTCGCCTTCCGCTCCCGATGGGAGTGAGGATCGATTCGAGAGCCCTGGTCATAGGTCTGGAAGAGCTACCTCATCTCCTCGTAGCAGGAACAACGGGGTCCGGGAAGAGCGTTTTCGTCAATGCCTGCATCAACGGACTCTGCGCCTGTCGGACGCCGGCGGAACTCCGTTTTCTGCTCGTCGATCCGAAACGGGTCGAATTCAGCATATACGAACACCTTCCGCACATGCTGACGAAGCCCGTCGTGTCCGCGAAAAAAGCGGTTCTGGCCCTCGCCTGGGCCGTACGCGAAATGGAATCCCGATATGAGAGGTTCGCGGCGGCGCGCGTCCGGAATCTGGAAACCTATAACGAACACGTCCTTCCGAAGGACCGTCTTCCCTCCATCGTCATCGTTGTCGACGAACTTGCGGATCTCATGTTCACATCCCCGAAAGAGGTCGAGGATTACGCGTGCCGTCTGGCGCAAATGGCGCGGGCGACGGGCATACATCTGGTCCTTGCGACACAGCGCCCATCCGTCAACGTTATTACGGGCCTGATCAAGGCCAACATTCCTGCCCGTGTCGCTTTTTCCCTGCCGTCTCAGACCGACTCCCGCACGATAATCGATGCGTCCGGCGCGGAACGCCTTCTCGGCAAAGGGGATATGCTTTTCACGAGCACGAAGCACCCTCGCCCGATCCGATTGCAGTCTCCATTTATCGACGAGGACAAAACCCTTGCGCTCATCAATTCCCTCATCGCGGTCTTCGGCGAACCCGACTATGTTGATATCGAGGACCAGGAGAACGGAAGCGGAAACGGAACCGATGCGAGTTTTACAGATGACCCGTTGCTAGAGGAAGCCACGCGCATCATTGTCGAAACGGGGATCGCGTCGGCAAGCAGACTCCAGCGTCAGCTTCGGGTCGGATTCACGCGAGCGTCGAGGCTGATCGATACGCTGGAACAGCTTGGGATCGTCGGTCCGCCGGAAGGATCGAAGCCAAGAGAAATCCTTGTGGATGAAGAGCGTGCTTTCGAAATTCTTCGGGACGCCGCAGGCGAATAATGAAGGAAGCTGCGTTACGGGGCGAAATTCGAGGGCAGAAAAAAAGCGGGCGATTATACCGCCCGCTTCACTCTTGAAGAACGAAGGCATCGGGAGCAGATCCGCATCCGACGGGCTTCTCCCGCTCCGACATCGACCTTCACACTACGAAGGTTTACAAGCCATCGTCTCCGTGTATGGCGATTCGAATGACTGACCGCGTTTCCCGTAGCGGGACCGCGACCGCAACATTCGCATACTCGAGCCATGAGCATTTTCCCTCCCTTTTTCGTATAATGTCCAAACGAGCGGATTTTATCATAATCTACCGGATCGGGTAAGCCCTGAAATGCATGAATTCCAGAAGGAGGAACCCTCAATGTCCTTTTCGGAGAATATGTCACGTCTTGAAGACGTCGTCGCGCAGCTTGAAAAGGAATCGTTGTCGCTGGACGACGCTATATGTCTGTTTGAAACAGGCGTCAGCCTCGTCGACGAATGTCAACGGCATCTTGATACGGCGCGTCAGAAGATTTCCCTTCTGACACCGGAAGGGAAACACGTTCCTTTCGTTTCCGCCGCCGGAGAGACGGGAGAAAACCTATGAACGAAACACCGTCCCGCCTCTCCGCAAACATGCGCCGTCTTGCCGATCTTGTAGACGACAACCTGCGAGATCTCTGTTCGCACCGTTCTCCCGATGTCCCGCCGCGACTCTGGGATTCCGTGACGTATTCCCTTCTCGCGGGAGGGAAACGCCTGCGTCCGGTGCTTTGTCTCGCTGTAGCGGAGATGCTCTCTGTCACGCCTCAACGAGTGATGCCGATGGCGCTTGCACTCGAGATGATACACACCGCCTCCCTGATCCACGACGACCTTCCGGCGATGGACGACGACACCCTGCGACGCGGAAAACCAACAAATCACGTCCTTTTCGGAGAATCGCTCGCGATACTTGCCGGCGACGGTCTGCTTGTCTGGGGATTTTCGTACCCGCTCAAAGAGCTCGTGCGGCTCGGGAACGATCCTTCCGACGTGATCGAGGCCTTGCGAGTCTTTGCCGAAGCTGCGGGAATCGCGGGAATTTGCGGCGGGCAGGTGCTGGACACGGATCCGGAGAGCCAGTCGGATGAAGTTGACTTTGTCCGGCGAATAGCCGGGCAAAAGACTGCGGTGCTCATTCAGGCGTCGGTTCTGAGCGGGGCCATTCTCGCCCACGCGGATCCAGACGTGCGAAGCGCGATAGGGGAGTACGGTATGCACCTCGGCATTGCGTTTCAGGTGGTAGACGATATACTTGACGTCACATCCAGCGCGGAAGAACTCGGAAAGACCCCAGGCAAGGATGCGGAACAGGGCAAACGGACGTTCGTCGCTTCGTATGGTCTTGAAGGCGCTAAAAGAATCGCGCAATCCGAAAGCGAAAAGGCCATTGAAGCTCTATCACGTTGCGGCGACGATATTTGGTTTCTCAAAGACCTGGCAGCGCATTTGACGCATCGCCATCACTGATCGGCCCGGATACGTCCGAAAGGAGGACGACAGCGAGTGAATCTGCTCGATAAATACGCGTCGTACAAGGATCTCGCAAACCTTTCGAGGGAGTCCATCGACCGGATCGCCGAAGATGTGAGGGAACTCATCATATCGGTCGTCACCAGAAATGGCGGACATCTGGCTTCGTCTCTCGGGACCGTTGAGCTGACCATAGCTCTTCTTCGAAAATTCGATCCTGCTGCGGACAAGATCGTTTTTGACGTCGGGCATCAAATGTATGCGTACAAAATCCTGACGGGCAGGCGCGATCGTTTCCCAACGCTCCGGACATGGGGAGGCATCAGCGGGTTTCCGAAACGAGCGGAAAGTCCGTTCGATCATTTCGAAGCAGGACACAGCAGCACGTCTTTGTCCGCAGCTCTCGGCTTCGCGAAGGCGCGAGACATCCTTGGCCAGGACCATCACGTCGTCGCCGTCATAGGCGACGCTTCGCTCATGAACGGAATGGCTTTCGAAGCGCTCAACTACACCAAAGAAGCGAAGACGAAGGTGATCTTCGTCCTGAACGACAATACGATGTCGATAAGCCCGCGTATCGGCGGATTCGCCACCCAACTTGCCCGCCTGAGTTCAAGCACGACATACGGATGGCTCAAAAAGGCGATAAAGGATTCGTTTCACTCCATGCCGAAGGGCGAGGCGCTGGAACACGTGGTGTCCCGAATGAAAGACCAGATCAAGAGCATGGTGAAACCGGAAAACATTTTCGATGAATTGGATATCAATTACTGGGGGCCATTTGATGGTCATAACGTTCTCGAAATCGAGACGGTTCTCGAAATGGCGAAAAGATATGACAAGCCGGTTCTTATACACGTTCTGACAAAAAAAGGGAAGGGATACCAGAAAGCGGAAGAACAACCGACGCGGTTCCACGGCCTTTCACCCTTGCAGGACGCAAAGGGCGGAACGATCACGGCGACGGCCGGGATTTCCTGGAGCGCCGCCGCAGGCGAAGCCCTTATCCGGATGGCTGAAAAAGACAAACGCATCGTATGTCTTACCGCTGCGATGAAAGACGGTTCGAAACTCAATGCGTTCGAAGAACGCTTCCCGAATCGTTTTTACGATGTCGGCATCGCCGAGGAACACCTGATGACAATGGCCGCCGGGATGGCCGCAGGGGGACTTCGGCCCTTCGTCTTCATCTATTCGACCTTTCTGCAACGCGCGATGGACCAACTTGTCCATGACATAGCCATGCAGAATCTTCCGGTTGTCTGCGCTGTGGACCGCGCCGGCTTGATAGGCGAGGACGGAGAAACGCATCAGGGTGTTCTTGATGTTTCGTGGGGACGTTCGATTCCGAATATGGCTCTTCTCGCCCCGCGAGACGTCGATGATCTGGATGTCATGTTTCGGAACGCACTTCGGCGGACCGGACCCACGATGATCCGGTATTCGCGCGGGACAGCGCCTCAATCACTCTGTCGTTCCTCTCTGCCCGTCAATGTCGACCATATCGGGCCGGAAGTCCTTTATTCGGGAGAGGAGTGGGCTCTCATCGGATACGGGTCAACGCTGCCCATTCTCCTCGAAGCGCGAACCCTGGCGATGAAACAGGGACTCCCGGCGCCGACAGTTGTCGATCTGCGGCAAATCAAGCCTCTCGACGAAGCTGTGCTCTCACGTGTGCTGCTCGGGCACGACAGAGTCGTGGTTCTGGAGGACGGCTTTACAATCTCGGGAGCCGGAGAAGCTATTTCGAGCCTCGCCTCGGATCTGGGATCGGCGGCGCGTGTCATCAGAATGGGAGTTCCCGATGCGTTCATTCCGCATGGAAGCGTTGAAAAACAGCGCGTTTTCTGCGGTATGACCGCTGAAAGTGTGGTGGCCGCGTATTCGCTCGAAAAAGAAAGAACGAATAGACCGATTGCTTGTCTCTAGGGGACTCGTCGCTTCTCGGGTGCACGCACAGGCGTTTGTGCTCGAAGGCCGTGTTCTGGTCAATGGAGATATCGTCACGAAAGCGGGAGAATCCGTAGACCCCGACTGCTTGATTTCCGTCTCTCTCCCGGAAAAACAATGGGTAAGCAGAGGGGCGCACAAACTCATCAGGGCGCTGGACGTATTTTCAATCGATCCGGCGGGGTTCTTGTGCGCGGATGTCGGCGCGTCGACCGGCGGCTTTACGGAAGTCTTGCTTTCACGAGGCGCCCGGAAGGTCTACGCAGTCGATGTCGGGTATGGACAGCTTGCATGGTCGCTTCGCACCAATCCGAACGTCGTGGTCATGGAACGAACGAATGCACGCACGCTGACGCCTCACGCGTTCGAAGCTGCGCTGGATCTTGTGACCATTGACGTTTCGTTCATCTCTCTCCGCATCATTCTGCCGGTCGTCGAAAAACTGCTTTCTGTCGAAGGCAGGGTGATTGCGCTCGTGAAACCACAGTTTGAAGCCGGGCGCGAGGCGATAGGAAAAGGGGGAGTCGTCCGGGATCCGTCTGTTCACCTATCGGTTCTCGAGCGAACTGCGGAGTTTCTTTCAACGAATACGTCCCTGACGCTGAACGGATGCACGTTCTCTCCGCTACGCGGTCCAAGCGGGAACATCGAGTTTTTGTTCGATATACTCCGTGTCCCGCATCTTTCGACGGAACCAACGGACTTCAATTCCATCGTTGAAGAGGCGCATCGCACACTCTCGCCCGCCGGCGATCGGGAGGCGCAGAATTCATGAGAACACTGGGAATCCTCGTCAATACCCAAAAACCACTGGCGATCCAGAAAGCGAAGCACATCCTGTCGTGGGGGAAAACGCAGGGCATACAGCTGCTTCTTCCTCCACACGAAGCTTCCGTGCTTGGCGTCGAAGGGGTTTCGGATGAAATCTGGAAAACGACCGTGGAAGCAGGAATCGTTATCGGCGGAGACGGGACCTTTCTTCGCGCCAGTCGTTATGTGCTCGATCACGGCGTTCCGCTTTATGGAATTAATCTTGGGAATATGGGGTTCCTTGCTTCCGGAAAGCCCGAAGAATTTGAATCCGATCTCGAGCGAATCCTCTCCGGGCTCTTTGAGATCGAACCGCACCATGTGCTTGAGGGGACGGTGTGGAGGGAGGATTTGCGCCTTCATACGATGTTTGCGCTGAATGATCTCGTCGTTTCCAAGGGGGCCTTCGCGCGCCTGGTGACAATCGAGATCCGATTCGCTTCGGAGTTCGTTTCGCATATTGCGGCGGACGGCATCATCGTCGCAACCCCGACCGGATCGACGGCATACGCATTGTCGGCGGGCGGACCTATCGTTCCTCCGCACGTGCCCTGCATGGTGATCGCTCCTATATGCGCCCATACGCTCTATACGAGGCCCGTCATTGCCGGAGAGAAGGATGTCATTTCCCTCATTCCCAGAGGAAGTCCGAGAGACGTGATGCTGACACAGGACGGACAACTCGGATATGAACTTCTTCCCGGCGACAGGATAGAAGTCTCCCTGTCCAAGGACAAGCATGTACGTATGATAGTCCTCCCGCATCGTCGTTTTTTCGGCCTCGTTCAGGAAAAATTCCGCTGGGGCGCCGGTACGATTCTGTACGAAAAGGAATAAGCCGGGATGCCCTACGAGCTGAGCATCCGAAACATCGGCGGCATTACAAAGGCCGAAGTTTCTTTGAGCGGACGATTTATCGCCATTACCGGAGAGAGCGGGGCAGGGAAAAGCAGTGTTGTTCGCGCGCTTGAACTCCTGACCGGAATTCGTTCCGCCAACAGCATCCTGCATGCAGGGAAGGAACAGGGAGAGGTCAGCCTCGCCTTTGAGCCCATTCCCGAGAAGCCTGACGCCGCTCTTGAAGAGCCCGTCCTTGTCCGGAGAATCATAAGCGCTTCAGGAAAAAACAGGACGTACATCCAGGACCGTCCTGCGACTCTCTCCACGCTGGAACAGCTCATGAAATCACACGTCCGCATCCAGAGTCAGTTCGCTCAGATGCAACTCCTTAATCCTGACGACCAGATGGCGATCCTTGATGCGTCGGGAGGACCGGTTCTTCAGATCCTCAAGAATGATCTCATTTCTCTCTGGACGAAGGCAGTGGCTCTTGAGAGAAAAATACGGGGCATTCAGAAAAGACGGACAGAAATAGAGAAGACATATGAGGATGCCGAGAAAATCCTCCCGGTGCTTTGCTCCTTGAATCTCTCACCGGGCTGTGAGACGGAATGGGAAGCGATTCGAAGGGAGCTGCAGGAAAAAGTCCGTAACATGCGGCAAGCATCGGAGTCGATTTTGCGGCTTGCCGGAGGGAAGAGCGAACCAGGGCTCATCGATGAACTCGAAAAAACCGTCAACTCCCTTCGCTCAGTTTTCCCAGAGGACAAAGTCCGCGAATTCGGCGAAGCCTTCGACGAAGGAATACTCTTCATACGAACGGCCGTCCGTTACGCAGAGAGGGAGTTCGGTTCACGGGAGCTCGAGATCGCGGAAGCCGCACTGGAAGAACACGAGCGTCATCTCGGCGTACTTCGTAAGATCATGCGGCAACTCAATTTGAACACGGCTGAATCTCTTCTGGAATATGCCCGTACGGCAAAGAGTGAACTTTCATGGCTCTCCTCTTCCGTGCAGGAAACGAATGTACTGACCGACGAAATACGCGATTTGAAAAAACGAACGAGCAAGGCTGCCCTCGCGCTCCGGGAAGAACGACGGCGCAAGGCGGACGAAATTGGACGGAAGATCTCCGCGACATTGCAGGACTTGGCCATGCCGGGAACGATTTTTCGCATCGATGTCGAGCCGCAGGAACGTATCCGCAGCACGGGAGCCGATATGGTTTCTTTTATGTTCTCTCCCGACGGAGAAAGATTCCTTCCGGTTCAGAAAGTCGCTTCAGGTGGAGAGCTCAGCCGTCTCTTGCTTGCCGTTCAGTTCGTAATGCCCGAGACACTCCTCCCTGACACACTTGTCTTCGATGAAGTCGAAGCTGGCCTCGGAGGACAAGCGGCATTGCTGACCGGGCTCAAGCTCCGCGATTTATCCAGATCGTGTCGTATCGTTCTCATCACGCACGAAGCGACACTCGCCGCGCTTGCAGACCAGCACTTCCTGGTGGAACGAATCGGCTCTGAAACAATCATACGGGAGGTACGAGGAGACGAACGCATTCGGGAAATAGCCCGAATGCTCTCCGGTGATCCGTATATGCGCGAAGCGCAGGAACATGCGAGAAGAATTCTCCTGGGCGAAAACCCTGATCCGCATCAAAATTCCGACATGATCAACCAAAACACCTCATGCAGCGACGCATGACAATATCGTTGTCCGGCGACAGTGATATTGACTTATATGCGGGGAATGACTAAAATATTTCGGATTCTGTCATTTCCCCATATATTTGGGGTACGCCGCATGGAGCAGGCTTAAGCCTCAACGGCGCCTTCTCCGGCGAAGGGAGGACAAGGAATGTACGCAATAGTGGAAACGGGCGGGAAACAATATCGGGTGCAACCGGGTGAAATCGTCCGCGTCGAGAGTATTCACGAAGAACCGGGGAAAGAAGTTTTTCTGGAAAAGGTTCTTCTGGTTTCGAACGATACGCTGATTACGACCGGAAATCCTTATGTACAAGGGGCGGTCGTTTCGGCTGAAGTCGTCGGCCACGGACGTGGGGAGAAAATTATAGTATTCAAATTCAAGAGCAAAAAGAACGTCAGAAAAAAGCAGGGACACCGTCAAAATTATACAGACATCAAGATTCGAGAGATTTCGGTTTCCTGATGCATGACCGAAGTCCGGGTCTTTTCCAGAAACGGGGTCGTTGATGGCATTTCCGCCTGCGGTCATACCGATTTCGCCGATGCTGGGAATGATATAGTCTGTGCGGGCGTTTCTACCGTTTTCCGCATGTTGACTGTCGGCATTTCACGCATTCTGGATGACGCGGATTTTCTTGAGGTCGACGAGACAAAAGCGTTTATGAGAGTTTCCATTCCCGCATCCGTTCAAAATCAAGCTGCTTTGCTCGTTGAAGCGGCTTTGGCGGTTTTGCGGGAGTTTGAAGCACAATACTCGAAATATGTGCACATAGTGGAGGTGCGGTCATGAATCTCCTTGGTACGTTCAATCTTCAGTTTTTCGCTCATAAGAAGGGGCAGGGAAGTAGCACCAACGGTCGCGACAGCGCTGCGCAACGGCTTGGAATAAAGATGTACGCCGGCCAGGAGGCGCGAGCCGGGAATATTCTTGTGCGGCAGCGCGGAACGAAGATTCACCCGGGAACAAACGTAGGCAGAGGAAAGGACGATACGCTTTTTGCGCTGAAAGATGGCGTGATCCGATATCATTCAAGCGGAGAGAAAAAGTTCGTATCCGTTCTTCTTCCCGAATAGACTGGCGAAAACATCAGAATGACACTTCTGAAGGGCCTTCTATCTGCAAGGCCCTCTTTTTTATCCCATGAAGTTCATTGATCTCGTACGTATTCTCGTTCGCGGAGGAAGAGGAGGAAATGGATGTCTCAGCTTCCGCAGGGAGAAATACATACCAAAGGGCGGCCCTGACGGCGGTGACGGCGGCATCGGGGGAAGCGTAATTTTGCGTGCAGTCTCGGGAATCCATACCCTGGCGGATTTCGAGTACGAAAAGACATTCCGCGCAGAAAGCGCGGAGCCCGGGAAAGGCAAGTGCATGCATGGCAGGGATGGAGAAGACCTTGTCATAGACGTTCCTTGCGGAACGATTATTCGAGATGCTGTAAGCAAGGAAATACTTGCAGATCTTCTCGAACCGGATGAACGTTTTGTCGTCGCTCGGGGGGGGCGGGGAGGAAGAGGAAATATCCATTTTTCCTCTTCGGTTCGACGTGCTCCGAGATTCGCCGAGAAGGGGCTCGATGGCGAAGAACGATATATACTCATGGAACTCAAGCTCATTGCCGATGTTGGCCTCATTGGCATGCCGAACGCCGGAAAGTCGAGCCTTCTGGCCGCTATATCGAATGCTCACCCCAAAATAGCCGGATATCCGTTTACGACCCTTTCCCCGAATTTGGGAATTTTATCCGTCGACGACGAGAAAATCGTTATCGCGGACGTGCCGGGTCTGATTGAAGGCGCTCACCAGAACAAAGGACTCGGACATTACTTTCTCCGGCATGTCGAGCGAACGCGTGTGATCGTTCATGTGCTTGATATCGGACTCGGAGAACCGGAAACAATTCTTGAGCACTGGAAAAGCATCCGCGAAGAATGTGAGATGTATAATCCGGAATTACTGCGACGCCCCTATATGGTCGTCGGAAACAAGATCGATCTTCCTGAGGCGCGGAGGAATATTGACGCTCTTTCATCGTTCTTCGCTCAATCGGCTGTGCCTTTTGTGACGTTGAGCGCTCTTTCCGGAGAAGGAATCCAGCCTCTCATCGATGCTATCGTAACGACGTGCCGCGCTTCATCGCGCCCGACAGGCGATACCCGATTGGCCCCTGTCCAGGATCTTTCGTTGAAGACGCTTCGTCGGGACAGATTCGACCGGGTTCAGATCGTTCCCCAAGCCGACGGATCTTTCCTCGTCCTCCAACCGAGCCTGGAACGTGCAGTGCAGCGATACGACTTTGAACAGGAAGACGCGCTCCCGCGATTCGCGAAACTTTTAAAGCGATACAAGGTTGAAGAGCTTCTAATGGCAGCCGGCGCCCAAACCGGGGATTCGATTCTCATTGGAGACATGGAGTTCGACTTCGAGCCGGACAAAGCCGAGTAACACAGAGTTAGAGGAGCTGTTGTTGCATGACAGGAAGACGGTTGGGAATAATGGGAGGCACATTCGATCCGATTCATTACGGGCACCTGCTTGCGGCGGAAGAAAGCCTCTGCTCGCTGCAACTCGACGAGGTCGTCTTTATTCCCACCGGACTCCCGCCGCACAAGAGACGGTCCAATGTCTCTTCCGCGGAACACCGCTTTACGATGACCCTGCTTGCAGTGCTGGAAAATCCCAGGTTCTCCGTATCCAGGGTTGAAATTGACAGGGACGGCTCAAGCCATACGGTTGACACGCTCCGAGAATTCCGTCAAAGAGCATCGGGAGAAGAAGAGTATTTCTTTATTACCGGCCTCGACGCCGTTCTTGACATAGCCAGCTGGAAGGAATACTCGGTTCTTCCCCTGTTCTGCAGGATTGTTGCTGTCAGTCGCCCCGGATACGTTCCATCCGGCATCGACTTGCTTCCTTCCGAAATCAGGCAGGCGATTGTTCCGCTCGAAATTCCGCTCTTATCCATTTCGAGCACCGACATACGAAAAAGAGTGGAGCAACGGAAAAATATACGATATCTTACCCCGGAGCCTGTCGTACAGTATATTTCCAAGACCAACCTGTATGGCGGATCGCACGATCCGCAAGACGGGGGGCAACGTCAGGAATGAAGTGGAAAGCAATCGTCCTTTCAATTCTTCTCGGTGTCCTCGGCGCCGGCGCAGGGGTCGCAATGCGTTTGTGGTCTTTTGTGGAACCTGTGCCGGAGACAATCAAGCAGAATATTTCCTATGACGAAGCATCCGGAATCATCTACATCCTCGCAGTTGGAGTCGATGATGTTCAAGGTGGGCATCGTGCGGACTCGATCGGGATCGCGGCCATAGACATCGACAAGAAGATTGTAAGGTTTATGTCGCTTCCGAGAGATACGCGTGTGGACATACCGGAACACGGCTGGCAGAAAATTAACCATTCGTACGCTTTTGGGAAAATTGCTCTGTTACGCCAGACGATCGTCAAGTATCTTGGAATTCCGATCAACTATCATGTGCTCGTCAATTACGAAAGTTTCCCACAAATTGTAGATCTCGTCGGCGGCGTGGATATTGTCGTGGAGAAGAAGCTTTTTTATGTTGATAATGCGCAAAAGCTCCGTATTGATATCCCCAAAGGCCCGCAACACATGAACGGCAAGACGGCGCTGGAGTTCGTACGCTTTAGAAATGATGCGCTTGGAGATATCGGGCGCGTGAAGCGGCAACAGGATTTCGTAAAGGCTGTTTTGAAAAAAATACAACAACCGTCGATTCTTCCGCGTTTGCCCGAAGTAGCCAGGCAGCTCGTTTCCATCGTGGATACGAACATGCCGGTGGCGCAGGCGATCCAACTCGCATCGTACCTCAAGGACCTGACTTCCGATCGTATTGTTTTCTTTACCATGCCCGGCAAATCCGCCTATATCGGGAATCTGAGCTACTGGGTCGGCGACCTCGCAGAAGCATCTATGCTTCTTTCCGGCGCTATTTCGGGGGATTCCGCCAAAGAAATCGGTCCGCCAATATCGCAGGATGAATCAGCACAAGGAGATCCTTCCGTACAGAAAGATCTCCTAAAAAGCATCAAAGGCTCCGTCGCGGTTTTGAATGGGGATGGATCAAAGGGCATCGGGAAGCGGTTTTCGCAAGTTCTTGAAAAAATAGGGATTGACGTCGGGTATACTGGAAACGCGCGACATTTCGATTATCACACTACCAGCATCATATACCCGCTGAAAGCCTCTGTAACAACAATCACAAGCGCACAGGCGCTCGCACGGATTTGCGGCATCGATAAACGCCTGGTTACGGCTGAGCGCGCCGCGAACGCAGTCACAATCATTGTCGGACACGACCTTGAAAACGTGCTTGCACGACTTGCTCGTATGGCCGAGTAAAAAAGCAATGGAATAAGCAATGGAATTCTGAAAGGTTGGTGTTCGTGAAGCAATGAAAGAGAAACTGAAGTCGTTTTCGTACGTCTACGAGGCGCTTGCATCAAAAAGAGGTCTTGATATTGTGGGAATGGATCTGAAAGGGAATTCTTCCATTTCGGATTTCTTTGTGCTTGTTACGGCCAATTCCGACGTTCACATGGGAACGCTACGTGATGTCTCGGTGGAAGCTCTCGAAAAAAACGGGCATTCCTGTACCATTGAGGGACGTGATAGTACCCAATGGTGTTTGATTGACGCCGGAGATGTTGTTGTTCACATTTTCAGTGTCAAAGGACGTGCATTTTATAAACTTGACAGTATTTGGGGAGATTCCGATATCCTTAAATTTACATACGCATACGAGGATTAAAGAGATCGGTCAAAATCCGAAGAAGTTGCGAGCTTGAAAGGATGCCTGAGGCTCGCAACTTCTTTTGGAGAAAAATGTCATATAATGTTTCTTATGTTGCGTTATTTCGCAATCAGCCCGTTGCCTTCGATGGCTCTCTCGACTATTTCAACGAATGACTCCGATTTGAGTGACGCGCCGCCGACAAGAAGACCCGAAATGTTTTCTTGAAACAACAGCTCTTTTGCATTCGCCGGTGAAACGCTTCCGCCATACAGGATCGGAATCGTCAGTTCTCTGAAAAAGACATTCTGCTTCAGAACTCCGGCGGCGAAACGACAAATTTCCTGAGCATCCTCCGGTGTCGCAGCCCGTCCCGTTCCTATCGCCCATACCGGCTCGTACGCAAGCACAAGGCGATTTCTTTCCGGGTTATTTTCTATCGCCGAAAGCACCGAAGAAATCTGCCTGATAACAACTTCCTGCGCAATCTGTGCTTCCCGCTGATCGAGAGTTTCCCCAAAACACAATACCGGGCGTACCCCGGAGTCGAGACACGCAACGACTTTCTTTGTAATGCTTTCATCGGTTTCATTGAATATGTGCCTACGTTCACTATGACCGAGAAGCGCCCACGTACATCCAAGTTCGCGCAACATAGGAAGCGAAATTTCTCCCGTATACGCGCCGTGCTGCGCATAATGAACATCCTGCGCGCCGTATTCGACGGCGCTTTGTGTCTCCAATCGCTTAGAATAGATCTTAAGACAATTTCTCGTTTCGGGAATCGATGTGTACGGAGGGAAGACGACGACGCTGCAAACAGATTTGACATGATTGGTTGCAACGGAAAACGACGGCAGAAAGCGCTCAAAAAATGCTGTCGTCTCCTTTTCCGTCATATTCATTTTCCAGTTCCCAAAGACATAAATGGTATCTTTCATCGCCGGCTACCTCGTTTCATAGTATTTGGGATTAAAGAAGAAGAGGCGTAATGCCGGGAAGTTGTTTTCCCTCGAAAAATTCGAGGCTCGCTCCTCCGCCGGTGGAAACATGAGAAACGCACTCGGCAAAACCAAGCATTTTGGCGGCCGAAGCGGTGTCTCCTCCACCGACGACCGTGGTCCCGCCCCGAGCCGTACATTCTTTCAGAGCGTCTCCAATATGACGCGTTCCCGTCGAATAAGCCTGTCTCTCGAATACCCCCATAGGTCCATTCCACAAAACCGTCTTTGCGGCGCGAACGCAGTCCCCGAAAATCTGAACAGTCGCAGGGCCTATGTCAAGTCCCAGCTCATCATCTCCTATATCAGATACGCCCGAAATCCGGAACGCGTCGTCATCGAATTTCTTCGCAAGCAGGACGTCAACCGGAAGGAGAATCCCGACTCCGCTCTTTTCCGCACGTTGCATCATCTCTCCCGCAAACGGGATTTTATCTTCTTCGAGCAATGAACGGCCGATTTTGTGGCCTTGAGCTGCAAGGAATGTGAACGCCATTCCTCCGCCGATGCAGATCGTCGTCGCCTTTTCAAGAAGATGTTCGACGACGCCTATTTTGTCGGATACTTTGGCGCCACCAAGAAGAATTACAAAAGGCGACTCTGGGGAGTTGCTGACTTTGGAAAGCATTGACACTTCGCGTTCAAGAAGGAGACCGGCGAATGAGGGAAGAAATTTCGTTACGCCATTAGTCGATGCGTCTGCGCGATGCGCCGCGCTGAATGCGTCCATGATGAATACGTCGAATGGCGCTGCGAGCTTGGATGCGAAGCGTTCGTCGTTTTCCTGTTCTTCTTTATGGAAACGAACGTTTTCCAGAAGGGCTACCGCTCCTTTCGGAAGAGTTTCCATTGTCGCCGAAACGATATCTCCGACGCAATCATCGACAAAGATAACAGTCCTCTGAAGGACGTTTTCTACGGTCGCAAGAACCCGACGAAGCGAATACTCATCCGAACGGGCGCCCTTCGGACGTCCGAAATGGGACACGAGCGCAACTTTCGCACCTGCCTCGCAGAGAGACCGAACTGTTGGAATGTGTGCGGCGATTCTCGTTGAGTCGCTCACCAAACCGCCTTCCATGGGCACGTTGAAATCGACCCTGAGCAGAATCTTTTTGCCTTCGAGCGCGTTCGCGTCAAAGAGTCTGAGCGCCATAACCATCATTCCTCCCCGTGAGAGTGTCTATCAAATTCTGTCCGCTTTGTTGCACAACAACGAAAGTTCTACGCATCCATCGTATATAAATCCTGCAATTTTTTCCACCGGTACAGAACGGTGCTCTTGCTGACACACGGTGAAAGAAGCGCCCCCAGTTCGGACAAACTGGCGCTCGGGTTTGTCAGACGAAGGTCAATGATTTCTTTCAAAGAATGAGGCAATGCAGCATATATGCCAGATTGTTTGATGAAAATAGCATATTTAATTTGCCTTTCAGCTGTTTCGATAGATTTTTTTATATTATATGCGTCACAGTTAACCAATTTATTAGCTTTTTCACGCATAGAACGGAATATCGCCAGATCTTCCAGTGCAAAAGAAGATCGGATCAGATGTATGTTTGTTAGAAAAGATACTATATTTTGTTGGTCTCGCAATAATACCTCACGGGTGCTTCCTCGTACTCTCTCGCTGAAAGAATATCCCCATTCACGAAGGGTGTTTCGTATTCTGTCGGCCACGGGCAAACTCATGCAACGAAAAACCAAATAATACCCAACACGCGGGATGAAAAGCGAACCGCACCCTCCGAAAGCGCCCTTCATCCATCGCGTCGAATTTTCTTCGATAGATGTGCCCGTGAAAACGCTGAAGACCTTTTCATCGGGATTCGGCAAATGAATGCTCACCTTGCCTCGAAACCTTTTGGGGATATCGAGGAACGGGCCAAAAGAAGCCTCGTCACCCATGACCGTTTTCCAGATCGAATGAAGCCTGCGAACGACGAACAAACGTCGCGTGCTTACCGAACCTGTTGACGTTTTTTCCAAAGATGAGAGAATTCCCGCAGCCTCGGCGCTTCCTTCCTCCGAAGAGATGATCGGCGAGTACGCCCATTCATCCCAGAGAGACTGGACAATCGTCTTCATGTTACGTTATTCGTTCCTTGAAATTCTTTGTATTTTCATGAGTGTTTCCGAAAGAGCCAGTCCGTCGTGTCGAATAAGAACCCCTTCATGAATCCGTACATACCGTCCCCGAAAGACTCTGCAATTCTGATTCTGAAGGAACGTTTCTTCTTCAGCTGAGAGGTATAACGGGACTGCGCCTTCGCTTCCATATTTCCCAAGCAACGGCTCCTCGATCGGGCTGTCGTTGACAATGACGTATAAGGGCCACTTTCCGAGTATTTTCGATATCCATTGGACATGGTCGAGAAGAGACATTCCTTCGGTCTCATTCGGTTGCGTCATGAGATTGGCGACGTAAACTACAGGACCTGACGATTCGCGGATTTTTCGTGCGACATGCGGGACGAGCAGGTTGGGAATAATGCTCGTAAAAAGACTTCCAGGCCCAAGAACGATCATATCCGCATCCGACAGTGCGCGTAACACTTCAGGAAGAGGGTTCACATCGGCAGGTTCCAATCGAATATCTCGAAGAAATCGTCCGCGGGCCGAGATATCGATTTCTCCCCGTATGATGCTTCCGTCATTTTCTTCGCCGACAAGTGAAACGACTTCTGTCGTTACAGGCAGGACTCTTCCTCTGATCGCCAGAAGATTATTCATCTCCTCAACGCCGGTGCGAAAATCTCCGTGGAGTTCCGTCACTGCCAACAACATAAGATTGCCGAGGCTATGTCCCTGCAATTCTCCCCTGTCGAATCGAAAATCAAGCAATCTTTTCAGCGCGTTATCATTTTCGGCAAGCGCGACGATACAGTTTCGTACATCACCCGGCGGCAAGACGCCCCATTCCTGCTTCAGGCGCCCGGAACTCCCCCCCTCGTCTGTCACGGTGACTATCGCCGTAATATTTCTTGTGAATGATTTCAGGCCGCGCAAAAGCGTCGACAAACCGGTTCCGCCGCCAAGCGCGACGATAAAAGGCCCCATGGCGAGTTCATATTCGATCGCATTCGATATCGTTTTATGACCATCGGGCGCCTTTCTGCGATCGGGGTTTTTTAGGGCGATTCGTTCCTTTGTCTTCAAATAGGCAAAGATGAGCGCCGCCGTTGCAATCCCAAGAAGATACGCCACCTGCCAACTCACCCTATTTCCCTCCCGGCATTTCAAGATCACGATGCCGAACGGTCACAACGGAAGCCAGGGAAGAAACGGATTCAAACAACTGCTGTGCGATGGCGACGGATCGATGTCGTCCTCCGGTGCAACCGATGCATATATGAAGGCGGGGTTTTGCGGCAGACAGATACCGCGGAATGAAAAAGCGCAAAAAGTCCTCCGTTCTTGATAAGAAATCCCTCGATTCGGCGAAGGAAAACAGATATTCCTGAACAGTCGCGTCCATTCCTGTTTTCTCTTTCAACGCGGGGATGTAGTGAGGATTCGGTAAGAAGCGTACGTCGAAAAGCATTTCGCAATCCTGCGGAACTCCATATTTAAAGCCGAAAGATGTTATGACGACGGTTGACGTTCCCGGGTACTCGCAGACTTCCCTGATAACGCTCTGACGCAATTGGGTGATTGAGAGTCCGGTGGTATCCAGAACAACATCCGCAGATTCTCTTACGGGAACAAGCTGTGATCGTTCTCGTAGTATTCCTTCTCCGATGGAAACATCCATCGCCATCGGGTGAAGGCGGCGCGTGATGTTAAAACGACGGATGAGAGAATCGTCAGAAGCGTCAAGGAAAAGAACCATTACGTCTTTTCCCTGTTGGCGCAATGCGCTGACTGCTCGCACAAGGTCTTGCAACAACGCTTCTCCGCGAGTGTCGACCACGGCGGCGACCCCGGACCGGATGGCGGCGCGATGATTCTTTAGAAGTTCAAGCAGCTGTGGAAGCAAAGCGGGAGGGATATTATCTATAGCATAGTATCCCTGATCCTCCAAAATGTTCAGAGCCGTTGACTTTCCGGCGCCCGACAAACCTGTGATTATGACGCATTTCTCGACTCCCTGCGTTCTTTGTTCCATACCCTACCTCTTGCGGCAGCGGACATTCATTCTTGCGCCGCATTCGTCAGTCCAGCCGTTCCGTATTTCTACAGCGTGTCGTATCGTCGCAGAAATTACCTCATACGACTGCACCGCGCCTCGTTCGCTCCCCGGCAATGCAATAATAAGGCAGTTTTCGGACACGAATGCGCCGCTTCGAGAGAGCGCCGCCATCGGGGTAAAATGCAACGATTGACGTCGCATCGTTTCGCCTATTCCCGGGACCTCAAGATCGGAAATCGAACGTAACGCTTCAGGCGTCACATCCCGCCGCGACAAACCGGTTCCTCCCGTAGTCAAGATCAACAAGACTCCCTCACGAATCCAGCGTTGGACCGCGTTCTGGATCAACGTCACTTCATCCGGCACGATGTCGTAACGAACAACTTCAAAACCATCATCGCGGCACCTGGAGACAAGGGCGGGGCCGGAAACATCCTCCCTCTCGCCGCGGCTCCCCTTGTCGCTTACAGTCAAGACGCCGCAAGGGATTCGTCTCCTTTCGTAATATTCGCTTGATACGGAAATGTTTCCTCCTTTTCGGACGTTCGCCACGTACCCTTTTGGGGATAAAGAACATTTTATCGGCGTCAGACAAACGGAAGAACGCCTGAAACAAACGTCAATTTCCATGGCGTTCATCATCCCGTCAAGATTTTCGAGAACAACGGAATCAATATCCTCCGGAATATTCGAAAGGGGAAGCGGAGGTACGAGCAAGACTCTGTGCGGCTTCGTTTCTGAAGGGCGATTCTCAACTACTGGGAAGTCTATATTGAGGGCGGTGCGTTTTCCATTGCGATAAAGCGCCAATACCTTCACGTCACTCGCCTTCTTCCCCACGAACATACGTTCCGCTTTTTCCGCCGGATTTATTGAGCAATCGAATCCCTTCAATCGTCATCCCTTTGTCGATTCCCTTACACATATCGTAAATACAAAGAGCAGCTTCAGCAACTCCCTGGAGAGCTTCCATCTCCACTCCAGTCACTTCTTTTGCACGAACGCGGCAGACAATATGAATCCCGCTCTTTTCGGCGCAAACGACACAATACACCTGGACGGAATCAAGTCGTATAGGATGGCATAAAGGAATCAACTCAGGAGTTCGTTTTGTCGCCATAATACCGGCGATCTCTGCGACCTTCAAAACATCACCCTTTGGCGTGTTCCCTTCAAGAACTTCTCGCAAGACAGCGGCGGGAAGAAATATCCATCCCTCGGCCTCGGCGGAACGAATCGTCTCTTCTTTGTCGGTGACGTCAACCATAATCGGGTGACCGTAAATGTCTACGTGGGTGCCTGTCATGAACCTCATCCCCCTATCCGGGAAACAGCTACTCCCGCATCTCCGAAAAAGAACTTCCCTTTCGGTTTCGCATTGACCGCCTGCAAAATGCGATCCAACACCGTGGAATAGTCGTTCTTTCGAAGCGGAGTCAAAAGATCCCAGGAATTTGAGCTGAAAAGGCATGGATAGAGTTGCCCCGTTGAAGAAAGTCGTAATCTGTTACATAAATGACAGAAATTATGACTGACTGCAGATATTACGCCGACCCTTTGGCCTGTTTTTTCTTCAATATAATACGCAGCCGGGCCGGAAAAACTTTCGGGTTTTTCATTTAATCGAATCCAATGCCCACATTTTTGCAGCATTGGTAGAAAATCATCAAAAGAAACGTACAATTCTTTGTTCCAAACATTTCTATCTGCCGGCATAAACTCTATAAAGCGAATTACAAATTGTCTTTCTTGAGAATAAGTCAATAATTCTCTTATGTCCACTTCGCTTATCTGCTTAAATAAGACAGTGTTGATTTTGATTGTCTCTATTTTTCCCCGTATGGCTTCAAGTCCTCGGAGTACTTGAGATATGTCTCCATTTCGAGTAATTGTCTGAAAACGTTCATTTGAAAGAGTATCCAGACTGACGTTAATCGATTGGATTCCACTGGCTATCAATGGTTCAGCAAGAGGGAAGAGAAGACTTCCGTTGGTAGTAAGGGAAACTCGCAGAAGTGGAAGCTCGGATATGAATTTCGAAAGGAACGTGACCATTCCTTTCCGTATAAGGGGTTCGCCGCCCGTAAATCGGACCTTCTTCAATCCCAGCCTCGCGAAAATGCGGCAGAGTTCAAAAATTTCTTCATAGCTCATGATTGAATCGTGCGGAAGCCATTCAACGCCATCTTCAGGCATACAATAGCGACATCGAAAGTTGCAGCGATCCGTTACGGATACCCTGAGATATTGAATTCGACGTCCAACTGAGTCGATAAGCTCGTTCATAACTCAACGACAGTGTTACATGGCAGGGAAAAAACGTGTTTCGTTATTGTCTCCAGAAACATTTCGCTTCCCCTATTTAACAGGGATAACTAAGACTGGATAACCTTCTCGCGTTAAAATCTGAGCTCTGCCTTCGGCTTTATTTCTGTCCTTCCCATCTATGACAATAACGCGGTAATATTTTTTTTCATGCACTACTGCAGTTGTAATAGTAACGTTATATCCTTTCTTTTTTAACTTATCCATAACAGAATCAGCAACATTTTTTTCAGTAAACGAACCAACTTGAATTCCCCAACTCGAAGATGATGTCTCTTTCCCAGGAATACTTGACGTCGTATTTTGAGAATTTTGAGGCGTAACTTTCGATTCTGTCGTTCGTTTCTTGGTTTCAGTCAATGGCTTCGTCGGAGGTATTTTCTTGCTTGAAGACGTTTTCGTATCTTTCTTTCGAGAAACGGATTCTTTCTTGTTGTCTTCTTCGTTTACGGTAGAACCACTCTCGCTTCTAATTTTGTCAACGGCAGGCACCGCGAGGATCAAATTCTTCTTTTCGGCAGGCGTCGCGGACAGAAGAGAATTCGGCGACGAGTCAGGCATTCCTTTCTCGCTCTTTTCGTTCTGCAAGCTCTTTGTCGGCGCTTGAGCGACACTGTTTTTCTGTTCAGCCACGGCGACTGCCTCGTACGCTCTTGGTTTAGGCCCGGAAAGGAAAAACAGTTTGATTCCCGCAACAAGCAAGCCGACTGCAACAAAACCGATTACGGGAAGCATCATATCTCCAAAAGGCATAAAGGGACGTTTATCCCTATGTCGTTTACTTTCTCGTAAAGCCATATACGAACGCCTCCAAATGCGAATCAGAAAATGAGGAACGGAGAAAAGAAGGGTATATTCCCCCCGCATCCTCTCCGTCCCTTGTTTCTACCGTGTTTTCTGACTCTTTCGGATTATGGACGGGACATCATACGGGGTCTTTGGGACACCACTTACGGTAAATAAGTCCTCATCCTGCGGTGTCAGGACGTCTGTTTCTTCAAGAATCACGCCGCTTGATCTCCCTTTTGGTCCCGACCTCAGATTTCCACCCTTGCGTTCCTTTTCAGTTGTGAATCCGGTGGCGATAACGGTAATTCGTATCTTGTCCTGCAACGTAGCATCGATAGTGTGTCCCCATATAACCATTGCGTCATCATCAGAAACGTTCCGGATAATTTCAGCAGCCTGTTGTATTTCAAGAATTTTGACGTCTTCCCCGCCTGTAACATTAAAGAGAACTCCCTTCGCTCCCTTCATCGGAGTCGACATCAAAGGACTCTTCAATGCCGCTTCAGCGGCTTCCTGAGCTCGTTTTTCTCCTTGACCTTCTCCTATTCCCATAATCGCGGAGCCGGCTTTCATCATTACGGTTTTCACGTCAGCAAAATCCACATTGATGAGTCCGGGCTTAAGGATAAGATCCGTCACCCCTTGTACGGCTTGCCTGAGAACCTCATCCGCCATTTTGAAAGAATCAATCAAGGAAAGATTCTTGTCGGCGATTGACAAAAGTTTGTCATTTTCGACGACGAGCAACGCATCGACTTTTTCCTTGAGAACGGCGATGCCTTTCCGGGCTTGTTCATTTCTCTGATTCTGCTCGAAGAAGAACGGAGTCGTAACAACAGCCACAACCAATGCTCCGGCGGATTTTGAAACCTCCGCAATAATCGGCGAAGCTCCAGTACCTGTTCCGCCGCCCATTCCCGCCGTCAGAAAAACCATATCCGCGCCGCTTACAGCAGCCTTAATCTCGTCTATGGATTCTTTCGCCGCGCTGGCCCCAACCTCCGGGTCCGCTCCTGCACCGTGTCCTCGCGTTCCATCCTTCCCGAGCACAATCCTTGTTTTAGCCTCAGAAAGGCTTAGGGCAGCAATGTCGGTATTCGCCGCAATAAAATGGACTCCATCAACGCCGCTTCGGATAATATGGTTGAGAGCGTTTCCGCCGCCGCCGCCAATACCTATAACTTTGATCTCTTCACGACGCGGTCTGGATGAATCGCTCATCTGGAAAACTTGCTCCATCTCCGGTTCCCCCCGACATTAGTAACGAATCTCTTAAAAGAGCTCTTTCACTGTCTCCATTAGTTTCTCAAAAATATTCTTAAATACAGGAACCTTCGGCCCTGTCGGAGATTTCTGGTTTTTTGTGCCAGTACGCATAAATGTTACCGAACCTCCTTTTAACTGCGAAACAGGGGTTTCGATAAATCGATACGGGTTGCGTTCTCTCATCATAATATAACGAACGATTCCTGCAGCCGAAGTATACTCCGAGTCATTCCTTCCAGGAGGCATCTGATACACATCGAGCGGCTCTGCGATTCGAACCGGAAGACTCAAAAGATCGGATACGAGCTGATCTATTCCGAGTGTTTTCGCAACGCCTCCCGAAAGGACTATTCCGGCCGGGAAAAGATGAATATTGAACTCACTCATATGATGCGCGACATGTTCTGTCAACAACTCTTCAAAACGGCATGCTATCACTTCACGCGCTTCAGCAATGCTGAAACTTTTCATTCTTCCTCGAACTTCCATATCCAGATCTTCGTCGTTTGAATCTTCTTCATCAAGCGAAATATGCTTCTTTATCTCATCCGCCTTGCTGATGGGGATCTTCATCACATACGCCAGGTCGTTCGTAATATGGTCTCCGCCAATTGGGATCATCGCAAGCTTTACAGGACGTCCGTCCGCAAAAAAAGCGACCCCGGTCGTCCCTCCGCCGATGCATAAAGAAATAACACCGGCTCTGGTTTCTTCTTCCGTAAGTGCTCCAAGAGAACTCGCGAGCGGCTTGATGACCAGGCCGCTAACGGAGACGCCTGCACTTTCGACACAGTTAATGATATTCTGTACGACCGTGGTTGGAACAATCACCGACTGAAGCTCAATCTCAAGTCGTATCCCCGTCATCCCGAGCGGGTCGTCAATTCCAGTGTTCCCGTCAATAGAATATTTAACAGGTATTGTATGCAGCGTAACTCTGTTCTGCGGTATTGAAAGCTCGCTCTGCGCCGCCTCAATGACGCGTTCTACGTCGGATATCTCGACCTGACGCGGAGCCCTTCCAAGAGAAACCATACCTCGAGACATAACGCTCGCTGCGTCTATCCCGCTGAAAGCGACTGTAGCATCGGAGATCTCAAAACCTACCATATTTTCGGCGTCTTTGACAGCCAGACGAACCGATCGAACAGCTTGTTCCAGATTGACGATCAGTCCCTTCCTGATACCTTGTGACTGAGCGTAGCCAATCCCAATTATCTGTGCGTCCTGGAATCGGGGATCTCTCTCGGCGACAACAACAGCGATCTTACTTGTCCCGAGATCCAGACCTACGAGCATTTCGGGTTCTTTGTTCACCTGGCTCCCCGCTCCTTTCAAATCTACGGCCGCAGATCGTCGGAAAGATAATTCACAACGATTTTATCCAGATACGTTGCATCTATTATACTTTTTTTCCTCGTTTCCGGTATCGTCTGAAGGACGTGTTCAATGGCGACATTGCGCTCATTCAGAGACTGAACATCACCGTCGACAAGAAGATCCGCAATTCGTCCGTCTTTCTTGAGAGTGATACGGAAAAGAAACCTGCCCGCTCGTCGATCCAGCGTCAATTGATCAACTGAATGATACCATGCGCTTCTATTGAAGCCGCTCCGCCAGTCACGCAAAAAATCAAGAGGCAAAGAAGAACGGTAAACCCGGTCGCGCCTTGGAGATACGCCATGAATAGGAGAAGGTATCGCATCCGCGATATTCCACGGCACATCGCGGGAGTTCGTGGAAAATTGCACAGAATGATTTACAGGGTGATTCGCAGACCACATACCGCCGTCCTCACTCAGATACCATTTCTCACCCTGCCAGAAGAGAATCATCCAAACCATACGCGGCTTTTCACGAATCTGGACTGTTTTTCCCCAAGTCCACTCCATAGAAACATATACCGGAAGTTCTTCCTCAAGAATACGCCGCGTAACACTCCACTTCATCAACATAACAGGAGCGAAACGCAACATATCTCCGTCTATTGCTATCCAAATTTTATCCTCTATTGCAAAATTAGACGAAAACACGCTAACTCTTTTAATAGAAAAAAACATAAAATACTCTTCAATGGCTAAAAAGGCTCCAGAAAAAAAAGAGAATATCAAAACTGCTATTCGTATTATACGTTTCATCTGATCAGACACCTAGAAATTTTACCTCTAGATTAAGATCAACATTGGTATTTTTTTTAACTATTTCCCGACATTGATTTATTAAATAAATCACGTCGTAACACGTGGCATTTCCCCTATTTATTATAAAATTCGCATGTTTTCGCGAAATATATGCATCTCCATGTTCCAGTCCTTTACATCCCGAAATATCAAGAAGCCTTCCTGCACTCTCGCCTTCAGGATTTTTAAATATACAACCTGCGCTCCGCTCGCTAAGAAAGGGCTGGTTTGAACGAAGCTTCCAGTAACGCAAACAATTCATTCTGGCTTCGTCTCGGGTATCTACAGAACGAAGGTGCAAACAACTCGAGACTACGATTTTTTGGTCGGAATTCAAACTGCAATACCTATAACCCCACGAAATAGACTCCCTCTGGTAAACCGTACGTTCGCCGGTCGACTCGACAACCTCGACCCATGTTACGATATCTCCTATTCCTCTTCCTTGGGCTCCTGCGTTTCCAATAATCGCACCGCCGACAGAACCCGGAATGCCAACAAGAAATTCTGCTCCTTCCAGATCTCTCGAAATCATCTCATGGACAAGAGCCTTTATCGGATATCCCGCTTGCGCAATAACGTCATAGCCATCGGAATGCTGTATCCATGCCGCTGAATGGATTCCTGCCGTAGAAACTACACATCCCGGCAAAACATCATTCGTGAAGAGTACATTACTCCCCGCGCCAATAACGAATACGGGGAAATCCCATTTGGAGCGCACGGTCTGTAAAAACGAAAACGCTTCTATGGATTTCGGCCGTAGAAAAAGCTGTGCATTACAATTGATCCCCATTGTATTACAATTTTTAAGATCGTAATCGAAAACGAGATCGTTTGCAGAATACACCTTCAGGAGATCGCGAAACCCTCTGCGCAGGGGTTCAATTATTGAGGCAGAAGACAAAGAGAATCCTCCAAGAACTTTTCTCCGATCGTCACAACATCTCCTGCACCAATAGTAAGAATGACGCTTCCAGGTTCGGAGATCCGATGAAGACAGTCAACGGCATTTTCCATTGAATCACACATTGTCCATTTGGCTGAAGCGAAAGGACGAGCGTCGGCTATCAGCTGGGACGTAATCCCGTGAAGCGGTTCTTCATCTGCAGGGTATATCGGCAACAAAAGGATTTCGTCACAAAGAGACAAAGACTCTGCAAATTCTTTGTATAAAGCTGCCGTCCTGGTAAACCGATGAGGTTGAAACACCGTGACGATTTTTCTTTGAGGGAACATTTGTTTGAGAGCATTCAACGTCGCCGTAATTTCCCGAGGGTGATGCCCATAATCGTCATACACAAGAATGTCATTAAATACGCCGGTTAACTGTAGTCTCCTTTTTGCTCCTTTAAACTCTTTTAGAGTAGACTTTACTACATCAAAAGGAATTCCAATGTTATACGCGACAATTCGTGCCGCCAGCGCATTCATTATATTATGATCGCCAGAAACAGATAGTTCCAAGGTTTCCTTGCCTTGCCCGCTATGAGTAACGGTAAAATGGACTCCGCCTCCCTGTAAATGGACGACGTCGCTTGCGCCCCAATCCCATTCGCTTCCCCACCCGTACGTTACAAAAGAACAACCGGTTTGTCCGAGCTCAATCAGCCGGGATAAACCTTTGTCTTCGCCGCAAAGGATTGCGCAACCGCCCTTCTTTACGTTTCCGAGATACCTTGCGAAAGCTTCAAGGACGCTCTCGAAAGATGGATATTGATTCACATGATCCCAATCTGCGTTTGTAACAACAGAAATACTTGGATGGAACATTTCAAATGAACCGTCGCTCTCATCAAGTTCGGCGATCATAAACTCCCCGTAACCGAGTTTTGCATTAACTCCAATATCACAAACTTCTCCACCAATGGCCAACGTAGGATTTAAGCCGGCGTGCTCAAAAATCATACCTATCATGGACGAAGTGGTCGTCTTTCCGTGAGTCCCCGCTATGCCGATCCCCGTTTTCATATCGAAAATCCAGCTCAAAACTTCTCCCCGCTTCGCCGTCGGCACATGTAATGCTTTTGCCGCTTCCAGTTCCGAATTTTCATGCGGAATGGCACTGCTGTATACGATAAGATCGGGATTGAAGCGGGCGATATGATCCTTCCCGTGACCAAGTTCAAAAGCGATTCCTTCCTTAAGAATCTTGTCAACATAAGAAGTGTGATTCATATCACAACCGCTAACTTGAAACCCCAATTCCTTTAAAAGAATCGCCAAGCCACTCATTCCGGCGCCGCCGATACCTAGAAGATGAATTGATCGTATGCCGTCGAAGCTGCTATGAAGTCCTTTCAAGGGTAGACTCTCCCTTCAGCATGTGTTGAATCAATGACACCCCAGATTTTCTCGCACGGCTCGAAAAGATTCTTCTGGGACACGCGATCATTATTCCGGTTCGTTTTTTTTGCGAAAGCTTCTCTTAAATGCGTTTCCAAATCACCGTTGACAGTTGTCGAAACTGCCCCGCCGCCTAACGAAGAAAAAACCCTGGCATTCGTGATTTGATGTCCGTCGCTCGATTCTTTCCATGGAACTACTACCGTCTCAATTCCATATTCAAGCAACTCGGCAAGCGTGGAACCACCCGCTCGAGATAATGCAATATCCAATGCGGAATAAAACGGAGCCATGTCCCAAGATCGTGCGCATATATGAAAATTCGGAGATAAATCTCTTGATTCGTCGCCTTGAATAAGAAAATGCCAAGAAGAAAAAAATGCCTCTTTTGAAACACAACTGATATATTTTACCAACTCTTGGCTTCCTAGTGAACCACCCAAAACTCCCACAATAGGAGAATCAACGGGGACGCCTCGAACCTTCAATTTTTCAAGAGCCTCACATCGTGATAAGAGCGACATTTTGCGAACAGGCACCCCGACAAGAAAATTCCTCGCACTTTTTTTAACCATGTCGATTTGTGGCCACCCATCAAGAACAGGTACTCTCAAATGTGATGCTAATCGCGAGACTTTCCCACGTGCCGCATTTTGCTCATGCACAAAAGTCAAAACAGATCGAAACTTTGCGGCCAAAAGAAACGGCACAGAAACATATCCTCCAAAGAGAAGAACTATGTCAGGCGATGTGTTCTTCAAAAAATTCCAAGCTAAAAAGGTGCTTTGTAAAATTTGAGACCACCTTGCGATCTGTTTCATTCCAAAACCTACGCCTAAAGGAGATCCAGAAACCGGAAATCGCACCGAATCAATTCCATGGGCTTCGTAAATTTCCTTTTCCATCTCACGAGAGCCATGTATAAAAACCATTTCCACGTCGCGATGCAAAACCTTCATCCACTGAGCGAAAGCGATCGCCGGAACAATATGCCCTCCCGTTCCTCCGGCGACGACACATATTCTCCGAATCATGCCTGCATAGCTCCTGAAAAACGAATTTCCCTATAAATTCTTAACAATATTCCGATTTTCATCCACATTACGATCATCGCACTACTGCCAAAGCTCATGAATGGCAAGGGAATTCCGGTCAAAGGGATCATTTTCAAGACTCCGCCAACATTGATAAAGAACGGGAACAGATCGGATAACGCGATTCCCCAAATCAAAGCGGCCTGAAAAGGTTCAGTGGCTTTTGCATACAGCATATAGATTCTGCTCGTCCAGAGGATAAAGAGACACAGAACCGTCATCGTCCCTATGAGTCCAAACTCCTCCCCCAGGGTTGCAAGGATATAGTCCGTATGTGCTGCCGGAAGAAAATTCATCTTTTGCAGACCATTTCCGATTCCAACTCCCGAAATACCCCCATTGGCGAATGCAACCAGCCCTTGAATAACTTGAAATCCGCTAGACAGAGGGTCTTTCCATGGATCAATAAATGCAATATATCTTCTAAGTCTATATCCTCCCTGGAGGATGAACCAAAGAAATAGCGGAAAGAACGTAGACCCTAAAAGAAGCGGTATTCTCCATCCTTTGAGTTCAACATGAATAGCCATACATAAGCCAAATATTAGAATAGTTCCCCCCATATTCGGTTGCAAAATCAAAGGAAGCACGGACACACAAAGAATAACGGCGGTAATACAAAAAAAAGCACTCAGCCCCTGTTTTTCAGAGCCGGCAAGACTCTTGGCTAACTCTATGACAACCGCCAGAGTTAAAATTTCGAGAGGTTGGAAACGAATGAAACCAAGATCGATCCACCTGCGCGCCCCGCCCACTTTTACACCTACTCCGGGGAAAAGAGTTAAAAATGCTGCACCAACTGCAATGACCCAAAAGATTCCAGCTGATTTCTTCAAAAAATTAGTCGGTATTATGGAAAAAATCACCATAGAAATCAAACCAAGACCAAGACCTTGAAGCTGCCTTATCCCGCGGGAAAACGCCGAGCCAGTATTTTCCATAGTCCAAGGTGAAGTAATAGACACAATCATTATTATTCCTATTCCACTTAATAATAATGGCAACACCCAAATCAATGGATCTCTTGTATTACTGACAGTATTATTGATATATTCAACTTTTAGATTTGAATTTTCTTTTTCAGACATTTTTATTCTTAACGTCCAACACGGCTTGTTTGAAGTGTTCCCCTCGGGCCTTATAGTTGGGGTACATATCCCAACTTGTACATGCCGGTGACAGCAACACAACCATTCCGGCAGAAGCTGTACTCTTCGCAAAACGAACAGCCTCGGTCATATCAGCAGCTCTGTAAATATTCGTAAACGACTCTTTACGCAGAGCCATTTCAATCTTATCCGCTTCGGCGCCAAGTAAGACCGCCCATTCTGCTTCACGCGCCGCGGTTTTCGCCAAAGGGGTGTAATCCTCCCCCTTTCCTTGTCCTCCAAGAATAACTATTTTGCGTCCCTTAATAGACTCCATCGCAGTTGACGAAGCCGCTACGTTCGTTCCTTTAGAATCATCTATGTAAAGAACGCCGTCGATTTCATCGATGATCTCGCATCTATGATGAAGTGGTGTGAACTCGGACAACGTCCTCGAATCCGGAACTCGATTCGTAAGGCACCAAACTGCAGCACACGCCATGGCGATATTTTCCATGTTATGCTTCCCTACAAGAGGCAGATTCTCGTAAGAAAACAGGGGAATTCGTCGTTCGGGAGTATTGAGATGCGCGAAACATTCGTCCATGCTAATGCGCCACGGAGTATCATCAGAACCCCATGAAAGACAGATAGTTTTTGTTCTCAAATCCTTCCCCAATATGGAACGGTCTCTTTCTTGTAGAATGCTCCAGCCTTCAGCTCTCTGCAATGATAACAAACGTCTCTTGGACGCGACATATTCATCAAAACTACCGTGCCAGTCTATATGGTCCGGTGCTATATTCGTAATAACAGCCACATCGCATTGTATACGATTCGCCCAGTGAAGTTGAAAACTGCTCAGTTCAACAGCTAGGAATTCGTACGACGTTCCGACATAATCCGCAAGAGATTTCCCTATGTTGCCTGAGGCTGCACAAGAAACACCCATACAATTCATAATATGCGCGACCAGGCTTGTCGTTGTCGTTTTCCCGTTGCTTCCAGTAATGCCAATAAGCTTTGAAGAAAGGTACGTTGAAATGAAATCTATTTCACCAATACAAGGAACATTTTTCTTTAAAGCAGAAAGAACAGCTGTAGAAGTAGGAGAAATTCCAGAGCTCAATAATATCGCATCACAATCAAAAGCTCTTTCGGTATGTCCACCTAATTCATATTCTACGCCTAGTTCATTAAGTTCTTCATGTTGCTGATAAGTGATTTCCTTTTTATTTTCGCTAACAAAAACTCGCATTCCAAGCTTTTTTGCCAGTTTCGTCAAACCTATTCCACTTATACCTGCCCCTATTATTGTAACCACATCGCCTTGTTTTAATGTTTTCAACATAATCATTCCTATCTGTTTGGATCAATAAACAAATATCCATTTTAATAATGAAAACATAACATATATTCCTAATATGTGAATAATAATGAATCTAACCACGATATGATTCTCTTTCCATCCCATTAATTCAAAATGATGGTGTATAGGACTCATTAGAAATACCTTTCTTGAAAACATATGTATTGAGACAAGCTGAATGGCCACTGAAATTATTTCGATTCCATATATAAAACCTATAGGAATTATAGCTATTAAACAATCACTGTACACACAAAAACTAACCAACATACCGCCCAAAAAATGCGACCCTATGTCACCCATAAATATTGATGCAGGATTTACATTAAACCACAAAAATCCTAGGCAAATACATAAACCTGTTAATGACGCTAGATAAATTTCGTTGTCCATTGTTAGCCAAAAAAGCATTGCTACAATCGAAATTGAACACAGTCCTGCGGCAAGGCCATCGAGTCCATCAGTTACGTTCACGGCATTCAAAATACCTACTGTAAGCAATACAAGTAACGGAACAGTGATAATTATAGGAAGCTCAATCCCCGGCCAAAAACTAATTCCTCTCGAACACGCAACCCATAAAGACCATGGCAGAACAAGAACAATCTGAGCAAGAAATTTATAAATACTTCGAAATCCTTCACTCGAACGATACCGAAACTTCACCCAGTCGTCAATAAAGCCGATAAATGCGGCGCCGATCGGCAAACTCCAGAGTCCTGCAAGTTCGGTCCAAACTTCAAATGAAGAGCCGGCAATTATCGGAATAGATAAAAGAGAAACAACAACGAATACAACTCCACCCATAGACGGCGTAGTACTTTTAGAGTATATATGATTTTTTGGTCCATATTGCTTTTGCACAAGGGTCATCTTTTTAGTATTAAGAAAAATAATAAAGTAGTTAGTCGAAATAATAGTTATAACAAATATGATTAACCCGATAACAATATCATTCATTTCATAAACTCTTTAATTATTTTGGATACTATAATATCTAGGCGATTCCCATGAGACCCTTTTATTAATATAATATTTTCATTTTTTATATATTCTACTATTTTATAATAACAATCTTCTAAACTTTTGCTAATAATTATCTTATTATATAATTCTGAGTCTTTTAAATCTATTGGCTCTTTTTGCCATATATCTCCATATAATATAATAAAATCACAAAACTTAGCTGCGTCTAATATTTCCGTGTGGTATAATGCAGAATACGATCCAAGTTCTTTCATTTCACCTAAAATAGCTATTTTTTTTCCTTTAGACTCTATAGAATTTAAAGTATCAAGCGCCGCTTTCATAGATACTGGATTAGCATTATAAGCATCGTCAATTAATGTAACTCCATATTTTAGCGGTATATATACACCTCTACCATCAAGTGGCTGTGTTTCCGATATAGCCTTTAGTATGTTCTCCTTACTCAAATTAAAATATTCACCTAATATTATGGCAAAAGAAATAGGATATACATTATGCACTCCTAAAAAACTAGATTTTACTATATATTTATCTTTTTTAGTTTGTAAGGTAAATGATAAGCATGGTTTATTATTTTGTATAAAAAACTCTGTCTCGACTATTCTATAGCATGAATTATGCATTCCAACTCCGTATGCAATTACGTTTTTTGAATCATTTATAATTCTACTGTGCAAATTATATCTATCTGAATTATAGAATAAAATTTTAGTTTTATCGTTCTTATATATTTCACACTTTGAAGAGACAATCGCTTCTGCATTTTTAAAACCTTCAAGATGAGCGGCTGCAGCTTCAGTAATTATAGCTACGTCAGGAGGGAACAATGAAACCATCGATGCTATTTCGTTTTCGTGGTTGGCACCCATTTCCAATATTAATACATTCGTATCCGATGGCATTGATAATATTGTAAGCGCGCATCCTATATTAGTATTATAACTTCTAAAAGGACGGTGCGTTTTAAAATTTGTAGATAATACATTATGAATACATTCCCTTGTAGTTGTTTTCCCAACACTCCCAGTTACAGAAATAACTATTGGGTTCACTAGTTTCATATATTTTTGTGCTGCTAACAAAATATTTGCCTCAGTGTCTTTGACAAGTACACCGGTATTATTCGATAAATTATGTTTTAATAAGCTTTCGTTCGAACCTATAAGAACTTTTGCCCCTCTTTTGACTGCATCTTCTAAAAAATAATGTCCATCTTGCAGAGCTCCGGGAAGAGCGATAAAAGCATCTCCGGGGAGGACATCTCTGCTATCGGATACAATTCGAGTCGGCATTGCATCGTCACGACCGAAAACAACGCCTCCAGTCAAAGATGCAAACTCAGATATCGTCCAAGATTTCTTCATAGTATCTTTACCCCCGTGCTCTGCGACCATGAGATTACCGCATCGAGATCGTTATATGGAACTCTATGATTTTCATAGATTATTTCGCGCTCTGGCCCTTTACCAGAAATTAAAACAATATCGCCATCTCTGGCATTATTCAAAGCATTGTAAACTGCTTCTTTTCTATCAAGAATTATCGAGACATTTGGAGTACGTTTGGTATAAATACTCCCTTCATAAATCTGGCTCGCTATTGAAGCAGGATCTTCGCTACGCGGATTGTCACTTGTGATAATAACCTTATCTGCAAACGTTGCAGCTATTTTCCCCAATTGCGGACGATTTTCTACGAAGCGATCTCCACCGTGTCCAAAGACGGAAATAATTCTACCTTCCGCTAGCTCCCGAATTGACGCCAGAATATTTTTAAGAGCGAATGGAGTATGTGCAAAATCGATAACGACTCGAACTCCGTTGTTGAGATAATACGACTCAAAACGACCAGGCACTTTAGGCGCATTTTTTAAGCAAGACAAAGACGATTCAATGTCTATTCCTAAATTATTCGCAAGAGAAATAGCTGATAAAGCGTTATAAACATTATATTTACCTAAATACGGAATAAAAACTTTGTATTTTTTATCTAAATTTTCCAACATAAAACTTGTGGTGTTGACGTTGTATGATACACAAGAAGCAATATATTTATTCTCTATATTTGTCATTCCAAATAAAGAAATATTTTTAAGATATTTATCATGTAAACATTTGCCATAGAAATCGTCGCCATTTGCTACGCCCACCCAAGAAGTTTTCATGTACGATTGGAATAAGGACTGTTTTACTTGAAAATATCTTTGGATGTCCTCATGAAAATCCAAGTGCTCTTCGCTGAGATTCGTGAAGATAGCGGCATCGAAAAGACATCCGTTCAGACGCCCCAAAGACAATCCGTGCGAAGAAACTTCCATAACACAAGCACGACATCCATTAAGCAGCATTCGAGACAGATATCGTTGAATGAAACAACTTTCAGGCGTCGTTCGGCTTGCGTCTTCAGCAAACATCCCGTCATTATACGTAATAGTACCAAGAATGCCAGTTTTCAAACCTTCTGTTTCAAGAATATGCCTGAGTATATATGCTGTTGTACTCTTACCATTCGTACCGGTAATACCGCACATTAATAAACGTGAAGAAGGATTTCCATACACTATACTCGATATGCTCCCTAATATGTTGCGGGTATTTTCTACCAATATGTAAGGAACATCTACGTTTACATTTCGTTCCGTTACTAACGCCACAGCTCCATTAGCTACAGCTTCATTAATATAATCATGACCATCGCTATGTTTTCCTGATATACATACGAACACAGATCCACTAACGATTTCTCTGCTATCCGTATATACATCTAATATATTTGGATCATTATCAAAGTTATTGCCTAAATGCAATGTTAGCTCTTTGTAAATATCAGTTAAAGCGGCAAATAAATTAGATAAAAGCATTATAAATACTTCTCCTTAATTATATCTATTTTGATGACTTCTTCCACAATTTTCTTAAATACTGGCGCTGCGACTTCAGATCCGTAATATTTCCCTTTCGTCGGTTCGCCAATGACAACGATCATCGCAAATTTTGGAGAATTAAACGGCCAAAAGCCCACGAAAGAGCTAACCCACTTTCCTTCAACATACGAGCCCTTTCCTGCGACTTCCGCTGTCCCAGTCTTTCCGGCGATTTCCACCATCTTTGAATCCGCGCTCTTACCTGTTCCATCCGTAACAACTTCTCTCATAGCATCCTTGACCCAGGAAGCCGTAATCGGGGATACCACAGATCGGACTATGTTCTTGCCGCCTTTATAAACAACGCGTCCCGAGGCATCAATCGCTTCTTTGACGAGGTAAGGACGCAAAAGGACTCCCTTATTTGCAATTGCGGCTATTGAAGAAACAAGCTGGAGTGGAGTTACTGCAAGACCTTGTCCGATAGCGATGTTTGAAGGGATAACGCCGCGCCATAATTCCGGGGACGCGATCAACCCCTCTTCGACGCCATTGATTTCAACATTTGGATCTAAACCAAACCCCCATTCCCGGAGGCTATTATACATGTCAAAAGGTTTTACTTTCATGCCGATCTGAGCCATACCAACATTGGATGACTTTACGATAATTCCTTTAAGATTCAGTGTGCCATTTCCAGAATGATCGGATATAAATCCATCCGCAATACGAATACGTTGCGGGCAATAGAACGAACTATCTTGACGGACAGCACCTCTTTCAAGAGCAATGGCGCAAATGACCGGTTTCAATGTTGAGCCGGGTTCATATGTTCTACTAAGGGGATTATTGGTTTGTAGTCTTCGATTCGCAATATCATCTCGCTGATTTGGGTTAAACGTCGGCCAACTTGCTATGGCGCGAACGGCGCCTGAATCCACTTCAACACAGACAACCGCGCCCCACTTTGCACCATTGTTCCGCACACCTTCATCAAGGTGCTGCTCGACGAAATATTGCATTCGCGAATCTACAGTTAGACGCAGCTCACTATTTGAAGTGCTATTAGTATTATTTACGATTTCATAATTTCCACCCGTAGACGCTCTAGCTAAAATTTTAATACCAGATGGCATATATAATATTTTATTCCAAACTAATTCGATTCCAGATAAACCATTTCCTTCCATATCACAATAACCAAGCACGTGAGATAACATGTTATTATTTGGATATATTCTTAAGTTTTCCTTACATTCGTAAATGCCTTCAATGTTTTTTTCTCTTATCGCATTAGCTATCATTTCATCCGCACGACGAATAAGCCAAACAAATCGCCCTTCCATTTTTTTGCTTATTTTTTTTATACTATCATTATTTAGAATACCTGTTAATATATTAGAGTATTTGGGGTCCCAAAATAAGGGATCTATGAAGAAACTATATGAAGGAATTGAAATAGAAAGGGGTTTACCTAATGTATCGGAAATACTTCCACGATTTGCAGAAAATGGTATTTGAAGCCAATATTGTCTTTGTGATTGACGAACTACACGAGGATCAGGAGAGCAATGTACGTTTACTAAACGCCATCCAAAAATTGCAAACATAATTAAAATTAAAAACCATGATATGTTTTTTGTTATTTTCATCGATATATCCCTCCAAGAATTTGGAAAGGACTTTTACTCGAGTGCGTTGGCCTTTGTAACAAACAGACTTTGTAATGCACTCTCATTCTTGCTAATTTCATGTTTTACGTCGTTCTTTTTAACGTATTTATCGATATAAGCCGGAACTCGTACAATGCGAACTTGAGAGAGAGATTCCATTCCGAGAGTCTCTTTTGAATACTGAACGACGCGACCGGGAGCAATTAGAGAAGACAAAGTTTGTTGAAGCAACGTTTCCTGTGATTCTATGTTTTTAATCTGAACGCTCACTTTATGAACGCGGAGCTCGAGCCGGAAGGCATAGACTCGTAGAGCCGCAAGACCAAGAAGACAAAAAACAACGAAAGCCGTTAAAACCAAAAAAGCAGGACAGAAGCGTCTGCTCAAAGACTGAGAGGATCCGTCCATCTCGATTTCTCCTTTGTGGTCAGTATCTTGTTATATTTTATAAAAACTCGCATTTTTGCGCTTCTAGATCGATAATTATTCTCAATTTCTTCAGAAGACGGTTTTATAATCTTCTTGTTATAAAGATAACCGGATTTATCATTTACAAATTGACCAAATAATTGTTTTACTATTTTGTCTTCTAAAGAATGATAACTTACGACGAATATAAGTCCATTATCATCAATTACATTATGAGCATCTAAAATACTTTCTTTCAATGACTCTAATTCATTGTTTACGGCTATACGTAAAGATTGAAATACCCTACGTGCCGGATGACATCCCATTTTTCTTTGCACAGGCTGCGGAAGAACGCGTCGTATTATTCCAACTAATTCTTCAGTACAACTAATATTCCGGTATTTTTCTCTGTATTGGATTATAGCTTTAGCTATATATTTTGAATATCGTTCTTCTCCATATAAAAAAAATAAATCTCTTAATTTTTGTTCTGTCCAAAAATTTATAATTTGAAAAGCCGTAACAGCATTTTTTTTAGTCGCATCCATTCTCATATCTAACGGACCATTTTCTTGAAACGAAAAACCTCTTTGCGGAGTAGTTATCTGTAACGTAGAAACGCCAAGATCATATATTATAGCTTGTATTTTATCTTCATATGATAAACTTCTAATTACCGTTTTAATGTCACTGTAATTACAATGAATAGCAAAAAACCTGTCTTTGTATTTTGATAAGCGCTCATTTGATAATTCAATAGACTCTTGATCTCTATCTAATCCTATAACTCTGATATCGGGAAATGCTGCGAGAATCGCCGCGGAATATCCCCCATGACCCAACGTTGCATCGATACAGATGCCGGATTGATGATGTGAGTTCATAATACGTAATATTTCTTCTATAAGCACCGGGATATGTTCTTCCATTTAAAAACCGTCTACACTTTCTGCCATCGAAGGAAGAGATTGCAAGATGTTTTCGCGATACTCCTCCCAAGAGGCCTTATCCCAGATTTCTATGTGATCGCTCACCCCTACGAGAAAAACATCCTGTTCAAGTTTCGCGTGAGTACGCAACATATTTGGAAGAAGAATACGTCCGGCGGCGTCGATAGGAATTTCGTTCGCGCTGGATAACATAATTCGTAAAAGTCCACGACTTGTCCCTTTTGCGAAAGGGAGCGATTCAAGTTTCTTAAGAACACTCTCCCATTGAGCAGAAGAATATAAAGATATGCATCGATCGATACCGATTGTGGCGAACACAACCTGGTCAAGTTCTTGCCTGAGCTTGGCCGGAAGAACCAAGCGTCCTTTTGCATCGATACGATGTTCGTATGTGCCGAGAAACATGGGCCTTCCTCCCACTTTTTCCCATTACTTTACACTTGCCTACACCTTAACATGAAAGCCGCGAAAAATATAGGTCCACAGGCTTATCTGTGCGTTTCCAGACAAACCTGTGGACCTCTGACCTGAGATTCTTTTGAGCGATTTTTCTGAGGGAGCATTCAATAAGCCGGGTTCTGTCGAGTGTGGCCATTTATCTGGGAGAATCCTTGCGAAAACTCTCAAGCGATCGTAACCCGGGAGTCAGCGGGCAGCTTCATCCTCCCCTATTCGATCTTGCTCCGGACGGGGTTTACCTGGCATTTGGGTCGCCCCAAACCCGGTGAGCTTTTACCTCACCTTTTCACCCTTACCCTATTATGGGCGGTATTCTTTCTGTGGCACTTTCCTTTGATTCGCATCAACTGGGCGTTACCCAGCGTCCTGCCCTTTGGAGCCCGGACTTTCCTCACCCTTTCGGGCGCGGCCACAAGGAATACTCCCTCAGGCCATAGATTTTATCACGTCTTTTACAGGGCGTCTTTCAATCATTTGAAGTATGCATGTTTTTCCGATACAATCGTCAGCATCATGTCGAAGGGTTGGTGGGGACGATGGACTCCGAGCAGTCTACGTATAATTCTCCTCAATACGAAACATTCAAAATAAAAATGAAAAAACTAACAGGCATAGATTTGAACGCTTATAAAAACCAAATTCATAGGCGCGTTCACATGCTTATGCAAAGATGGAACATAAACAATTATGAAGAATACTTTGATATTATTAAACAAAATGATTCGAAACTACGTGAATTTTTGGATTATTTAACAATAAATGTTTCAGAATTTTTTCGCAATCCAAATAAGTGGTGGGAACTTCGTGATATAATTTTACCCACTATTTTAAAAGATCGCCCTTCTAAAAAAGTAAAAATATGGAGTGCAGGCTCCGCAACTGGCGAGGAGCCTTATTCGCTCGCAATTCTTTCTCTTGAAGCAAAGTTGTCATCTGCTCACCCAGTTCTTGCTACAGATATAGATGAAGGTGCCATTTCTATAGCGAAAAGGGGAAGTTATTTAAAGCGGCAATTAATTAATACTCCAGATGAATATTTAAATCGATATTTCAGAACATCAGATAACGAAACATACAATGTGACCGAAGACGTCAAATCGCGGGTTAATTTTCAACGGATAAATCTTATAGAAGATACTTTTTTAAGCGATTTTGATTTAATATTATGCCGAAACGTTGTAATTTATTTCTCTTCTGAAACTAAGGTGAATTTATACAAAAAATTCTCGAAGGCGCTACGTCCAGGCGGGTATCTGCTCGTCGGCTCAACCGAACAAATATTTGATTATCGAAAACTCGGCTTTGAATCCGCAGGCGCGTTTCTTTATCGCCGGCCGCTTGATTCTGTTTGAATCGTTTTTCTTCCATTCATTGCTCCAAGCTCCTTCGTCGAACGCCCAAATCGAATGATAGAGGAATACCGCTCGCTCCGGAGAGTTGATCACGCAATTTTCTTGGTGATTCCGCGCCGACCAAAGATCCTGGGGGTATCGCGTGAGACGTAACCGGCGATTCCTCTGGAAATTATCTGTGCACAAAACAAGAGAGAGACGCGCTCATAATGCGCGTCTCTCTCTTGTTTTCCGCCTCTCGCTCAATGTGACCTGACAATCTCCTTGATCTTCATCAAACGACTCAGCGTTGATCTTTCCTGCTCATCAAGTTTCATAGTAATATATCGTATTGTTTCAATAAAAGCAGGAATCATAACATGTTCTAGAGCGTTGACCCGTCTACGCGTTTTCTCGATTTCTTTCGCCATAAGACCGATGGCTTTTTCTTTGGCCGCAAGATCGATCAAGGCAGGGACCAATCGAGCGAAACGCTCCAACGCCAAGTCAAGACTCCCGGGAGACGAGGCCAAACCGTAATTCAAGGCGCCGCCTTCCTGCTGCACGGAATACTCGGGAACCACCACGCTCATGACATTCAAATGGCGCACTCCCAGACTGCACTTCGAACCGGAAATCATCAGCGCCTGTTCAAGCATGGCGGGAAGCGTCTGCGCCCGCGCAAGAAGAAAACTCTTGAAACATTCCGCCAGTTCCGCTTCCAGTTCTTCCCGAATCCGTTTTGCCTGTCGGGCGCGATCAAGAAAGGCCTTTATGAGAGCGTCCTGTTTGTCTTTGAGCAGTTTATGCCCTCTTTTTGCGACGACGAGCCTCTTCTTTAGTCGCGAAAGCTCCATCCGGTTAGGGTTGACATTGACTCGAGCCATATTGTCTCACCTACGCAGATTTCTCAATTGCTTCGGCCTTCTCCTCCGTTTTCAGCCTCGGCTTAAGGTATTTCTCGATGTACGCATCCCGGACTCGTTTCAGTTCCTTAACCGGAATCATCGTGAGAAGATTCCAGCCGAGTTCGAGTGTTTCCTCAATAGTCCGGTTTTCGTACTCTCCCTGACGGACGTACTTGTCTTCAAACTCGTCAGAGAAACGCGCAAAAGCTTTGTCTTCTTCTGTCAAAGCTCCTTCGCCTAGGATAACAGCCAGCTCTTTCGCTTCCTTGCCTCTGGCGTACGCCGCAAAGAGCTGGTTCATCAGATCGGCATGATCTTCCCGCGTCTTTCCTTTTCCGATTCCCTTGTCCTTTAAGCGGGAGAGTGAAGGCATGACGTCGACCGGCGGATAAATTCCCGTTCTGTGAAGAGCACGGCTCAGGATAATCTGTCCTTCAGTGATATAGCCGGTCAAGTCCGGGATCGGGTGTGTCTTGTCATCTTCAGGCATGGTCAGTATTGGAATTTGCGTGATCGATCCCTTTTTCCCCTTGATGCGGCCTGCTCTTTCGTACATCGTCGCGAGGTCAGTATACAGGTATCCCGGATATCCTCTCCGGCCGGGAACTTCTTTCCGCGCCGCCGAGATTTCGCGAAGAGCCTCACAATAGTTCGTCAGGTCGGTCAATATGACGACGACGTGCATATCCTGTTCAAAAGCAAGATACTCGGCGGCGGTCAAAGCCAGACGAGGTGTCGTAATACGTTCGATCGCCGGGTCATCGGCGAGGTTTACGAACATGACAGTCCTCTTGATCGCTCCGGTCTTTCTGAAGTCCTCCATAAAGAACGAAGCCTCTTCAAACGTTATACCCATTGCCGCGAAGACCACGGCGAAATCCTCATGTCCGCTAATTACGGACGCTTGGCGGGCAATCTGCGCCGCCATACGGTTGTGCGGAAGACCGCTTCCGGAAAAAATAGGGAGCTTCTGGCCGCGGACCATGGGATTCATGCCATCGATCGTCGAAATTCCCGTCTGAATGAATTCGGATGGGAAATCCCTCGAGAACGGATTCATCGGCATGCCGTTGATGTCGAGTTTCGTTTCGGCCAGAATGGCGGCGCCGTCATCAATAGGATCACCACGACCGTTGAACACGCGACCAAGCATGTCACGGCTCACCGCAAGGGTTAGCACTTTTCCGAGAAAGCGGACTTTTGTGGATTTTACATCGATTCCGTCAGTGCCTTCGAAGACCTGAACGAGCGCTCTATCGGAAGTAATCTCAAGAACTCGTCCTCTTCTCTGAACGCCATTCGAAAGCTCAATCTCAACAAGCTCGTCATATCGGACATCCGTAGTCTTCTGAACAACCATCAACGGGCCGGAAAGATCGGAGATTGTCGAATACTCTCTAGGCAGCATCGCTATCCCCTCCAATCGGGATAAGATGTGCTATTTCCTCTTTAATACGTCCTTCAATCTCGTCCAACTGCGCAATGTGCTGTTCTTCCACGTACCTCATTCGCGCTATAGTCTCGCGTACGGGCAAATTGAACACTGACTGCATCGGAGCACCCTTTCTGAGCGCGTCCATCGCAAGATGATGAAACTTCACGATGTTGCTCAGCATCTTGAACTGCTTTTCCATAGACGCATACGTATCGATTTCGTGGAATGCATTTTGATGCAAAAAGTCCTCGCGCAAGGATTTTGCAGTTTCCATAACCATCCGTTCGTCTTTGGACAGCGCATCGATTCCTACCAGTCGGACGATTTCCTTGAGCTTGTCTTCCTCTTCGAGCAGCTTCATCGCCTCAATGCGAAGTCCGCTCCATTCGTCGTCGAACTTTGCGTCCCAATACTCATCAAGTTTCTCTGTGTACAGAGAATAGCTGAGAAGCCAGTTGATCGCGGGGAAATGGCGCTGATATGCAAGGTTCGCATCAAGCCCCCAGAACACCTTCGTAACTCGCAGCGTATTCTGGCTCACGGGCTCCGAAAGGTCACCCCCAGGAGGTGAAACGGCGCCGATAGCCGTAACCGAACCTTCACGACCGGCTGCACCAAGGACTATCGCCCTTCCTGCTCTTTCGTAGAAGGAGGCAAGTCTCGTTCCAAGATACGCCGGGTATCCCTCTTCTCCGGGCATTTCTTCGAGACGTCCCGACATTTCTCGAAGGGCTTCCGCCCAGCGGCTCGTAGAGTCGGCCATGAGAGCAACGGAATAACCCATGTCGCGATAGTATTCCGCCATTGTGATCGCCGTATAAATGCTCGCTTCGCGTGCGGCGACGGGCATGTTCGAGGTGTTTGCAATAAGGACGGTCCGCTTCATAAGCGGCTGTCCCGAACGCGGATCCTGCAACTCAGGGAACTCAAGCAGAACGTCCGTCATCTCATTGCCGCGTTCGCCGCATCCGACATATACGACGATCTCCGCCTCGGCCCACTTGGCCAGCTGGTGCTGAATGACGGTTTTCCCCGAACCGAACGGCCCGGGAACACATGCAGTCCCTCCCATTGCTATCGGGAAGAAGGCGTCGACAACACGTTGTCCCGTCGTCATCGGAATGACCGGAGGAAGGCGTTTCGCTACAGGACGTCCCTTTCGAACGGGCCATTTCTGCAGCATGGTTATCCGGCGATCGATGTCTCCGTCACGAATAACTGCGACAACATCTTCAACGGTGAAGTCGCCGGCCGAAATACTCTCGACCGTTCCCTGAATTCCGACCGGGACAAGAATCCTGTGCTCAACAAGCACGGTTTCCTGAACGACCCCAAGGACATCTCCGGCAACCACATGATCTCCCTTGGCTACCCGAGGCTCAAAGGACCATTTCTTGCTCCTGTCAATTGCAGGGACAGAAATGCCTCGCGAAATGTACGGACTCTTCGCAGCTTCTTCGATAAGCTGAAGAGGCCGCTGGACGCCGTCATAAAACTGCTCGATCAAACCGGGCCCGAGTTCAACGCTGAGCGCTTCCCCCGTATCCACGACTGGCTCTCCGGGCATGAGACCGGATGTCTCTTCATAGGCCTGAATGGAAGCCGTATCGCCTTTGAGTTCGATTATTTCTCCGACGAGTCCCAGCGTTCCAATTCGCACTACGTCAAACATGCTCGCTCCGGTCATACCCTTCGCCACGACGAGCGGACCCGAGATCTTTTCTATAGTCCCTTGTATCTTCTTGTCAGTGGCCACTCCGTATCGCCTCCACCAAAATTCTTCGTGATTCGTTCATTTTACGGCGAAAATATCCATGCCGACAGCGCGTTCAACGCTGTTTCGTATGGACTCAAGCCCCGCACCGGATCCCCCTCGGATTCCGGGAATCGGGATGACGCTGACTGAATACGTCTCGTTCACTTCTTTGATATAGCCCTGATTCGCCGTGTAAAAGTCTTCCTGTACAAAGACAACGGCATAGTCATTCCGTGCGCATCGGAACAGGACTTCCCGAAAACCGACTTCGGTCGTTTCTCTCAGGATAAACGGAGTAACGCCAACTGCCTGGAAGGGAAGAACCGTCTCATAATCCCCTATGGCTGCCATGGATCTTTTCTCTTCATTAGCGGACATTTCGCAGCAGCCCCCTCGCCAAATCCCTGTTCGTGTTGTTCGCAACGGACACAAGCAGGATGCGAACATTCTTCGCTTCAATTTCCTTGGACCACAAGTATTGCATTACGTTGTCTTCAGAAAAGGCTCCATATTTCGCTTTCGCAAGAACGCCTGTGATGTAGTTGTCAAGAAGTCGTTCCATTTCGACCAGGACATGGTTCATATCGCCCAATTCCTTCATTTCTCCCAGCAAAAGGCCGGCATCGGCGAAACCGATCAGCTTCGCCCACCCTTCAAGCGGTTCAGGAAGAAGCGACAAAAGATGCTCTTTGGAGATAAAGCCCCCGTCGTGGAAGTATGAAGCGGCCGAAGAAACGTCCGTGCCGACACGTCGCAGACGAACTGCATTCCGCAGGTTTTCGGCGTCAATTTTTGCTTTTGCCCATGCGATCGCCGACGCAACGCCGGTTTCCGAAACCATGCGGAGCATCAGTGAGAACTGTTGGTTGTCGAGATCCTTTTCGACCTCCAGAATGTCCTTCGTCTGTTCCCAAAGAGCGAGGCTCCTAGGGAGGACGGTATGGAGGCCATAAGGAAGGAGCCTGTAATCTTCACTCTCAACCGCCATGATGAGGTCATCTTTTGCAATATTCCCAAGAGGCGTCAAAAGGTTGAACCGGCGATCCTTTCCTTCTTTCTGGAGAATATGGCTCTTGATGAGAACCTTGATATTATGGAAGTCGTACGGCAATCTGCACACTTCGACAAGCCGTTTATCCGGGACGAATTTCTCGATCTCCGAATAGACATAAAGCAACTCGGCCTCTATTGCCTGATCAAAGTCCCGGTTCGATTTCATATCGACGATCCACGACGAATAAACAGTCTCTCCGAGAACCTTAATCGCGGATTCGAGATCTTCCGAATCAAGAATTCGCTGATATGTACTCTCGTCCAGAAGGCGATTTCCCATTGCCCTCAAGCGGGCTACTGTATATCCATAACGCTCCGCTGGAGCCATCAATCCACCTCCACACTCTAGGCCGAAAAGAGCCGGGACACCACATTTGCTTCGATATCGTCATGAATCCAACGAAGCAGCATATCCCAGGAACAATTCGTATCCACGTCTCCCTGCCTCAGGACGAAACCTCCGGAGATGGCGATTCTATTTTTCCCTAACGTCAGTTCGCTTTTATTCTCTTGGTTATATGTAGACAACCACTGTTCCGTGATAAATTTCTCATTGTTTCCAACAAGCACTTCGCCTTTTCCGGAAACAGAGGCTTTCCGCAGGAGACCTTTCACAAAATCCAAGTATTTTGCTTGCGGCAGACTCTGCAACGTTTTGAGCGCCTGCACAAAAGCATCAGCAATAAGCTCCTGTTTTTCGCCAAGCTCATTTTTCTGAACATCGAGATTCGCGACAATTTCGCGGCGACGCAATATTTCCGGCTCTTCCCTCTTGAGACGTTCAGCGTATTGAGACTCGATCTTAGAAATTTCGTCACTTGTCTTTTTCTGTATCGCTACGATTTCTTCTCTCGCCGCATCAAGGATCCGTTGCGACTCGGATTTCGCCTCAGATTCAATTTTGGCCTTTATTTCAGCCAATGACATCGCCCATCACCTCAAAAGGTCAACTAGAGCTTTATGGAATTCAAAAGGATGATGCTCGTAAGAAGCGCAAGCACCGCGTATGTTTCCACCATTGCAGGAAGAATAACGGCCTTTCCAGTCTCTTCAGGCCTTTTGGCGATCATCTGAATGCAGGCGGCAGACGTTTTTCCCTGCGCTATAGCCGAGTAATACTCTGCGATAGCGACAGGAAGGCAAGCGAACATAATTCCAAGCCCCTGCCAGATACCGACTGACAAAGGCGTCCCCCCAAGAAGCCCAACCTTGAGAAGAACCAGAAAGGCGGTCATGAGTCCGTATATTCCCTGCGTACCGGGAAGAGCCTGCAACAGAAGAACAAGGCCAAACTTGCCCGGATCTTCCGTCATAACACCTGCGCCGGACTCTCCGGCAATGCCGACTCCGATTGCCGATCCCGCACCGGCCCAACCGGCCGCAAGCGCCGCTCCCAAAACCGCCAGCATAATTCCAAGGTACTGCTCCATGCTTTAGTACACTCCCCTCAGTTTTAATAAATTATATATAATTGAGGAACAATTCCGGAGCTGCTATTTCTTAGCGGAGGTCTCCGTAATATCTACATATTGGGACGAGTACGTTAACGGGGAGAAAAATTTTCCTCCGCCGGAGTAAAATTTGCTGAAAAACTCGACGTACTGAAGCCGCAGCGAATGGACGAATGCTCCCAGAATGTTGACGGCCATTCCGAATGTGTGTCCGACAACGACGACTATAATCCCGATAAGCCAGCCGACATAGGGGATATCGGAGGAAAGGTTGCCGAGCATGTTAATGATGACGCCTACTGCGGCGGAGGCAAGTCCGAGCGCCAGCAGACGACTGTAGCTCAAAACATCGCCAAGGTAGGACGTGGAGCCGTAAAGCCCCAGAACGCCGGAAAAGAATTTCGCAACAATCCCGCTCTTCCCGCGCCCCTGATAGAGGAATACCACTATTGCCCCAACTATCGCCATCCATTTGCCCAAAGGAGAAAATGCCCCGGGAAGAGCCCCGGACGCTCCGCCCGCAAGGAGCAGAACCCCCGTAAGCATCGTAATCCATGCGCCTTTATCGCCGAAAGCGGCAATGTAATCTTTTTTTCGAATACAATCATAAAACGAAATGAAAAGCCCGAACGCAAGGTGGACTATTCCAAAGGCAAGCGAAATGCCCAGAATAACCATCGGCTTCTGCATCGGATCGATCACAAGGAACATATTCTTGATCGGCCGGAAAAAGCCCAGAAATCCGTATGAATCTGCAAGGTCTCCAAACCAGCTTCCGGTCAAGGCGCCGTAGATCAGCGTCGAGATCGCCGCTCCCATTATGAGTCGCATGAATTGCCGTACTGAATCCGGCATGCGCTTGTATTTCTTCATGAAATACGTCAGCGCAGCTATCATGACCAAAGCGTATCCCGCATCTCCGAGACACATGCCAAAGTAAATGAAGAAAAACGGCGCCATGAGAGGAGTGGGATCCAATTCTCCATAAACCGGGACTCCGTACAGCTTCGTAAGTGTCTCATACGGATGTGACCAGTTCGCATTCTGGAGAAGCGTCGGAGGGATGTCTTCCCTTTCGGGATCGGACAAAACAATCTCGATATTCTTTTGAAAAGGCAGGAGTCCTTTTTTGAGAGCCTCAACGGAACGCGCGGGGATCCATGATTGGAACGCGAGGGTCTGATCGGTGAAGATCCCGTCGTCGAGAATCTCATAGCGCTTTCTGAGAGACGTAAAATAATCGCTAAGGCTGCGTATGACAGGAACCCATCCATCCGCCTCTTCCCTGACGATCTGCATTATGGAAGCTTCTTCAGCTTTCAACGCTATCTTTCGATTCTCAAGAGCAGAAAATTCTTCAGACGGACTGAGAATCAGATCGTTCGGAATCTCGACTCGCGAAAGAGAATATTTTGAAGAGACATCGAACGCGTCAGTTTCGCGTTCTCTTGCGTAAAGCAGCGTAACCCAAACTTCGGCATCTTTCTCTCCGAATCGGGAAACGAAAGCTTCCGCGTCCTTCCCCAACTTTCCTTCGATTCCGTTTTTCCAGCCTTGAAGATTGTTTGTGGGAATCGTGCCTGAAAGCCCGACCACTCGCTCGGTCCCGTGGGACAACAAATCCATCGTATACGGGAAATCATGGAATTTATCAAGCAAAACGAGCTTTCCATCAACCTGGGAAATTTCCGAGCGAACGGCGAGAAGACGCGCTTCGTACGCGTGCATTTTCGCGGAGAAGTCTTCGATGTCGGTTTTTTCGGCAATCCTCGACAACTCGGTCATCGAAAAAACAGGTTTCTCGCCGAGAGAACGATCGAAAGAAGAAACGGGATCGACAAAATGCGGCTCAAGAAAACGAAGAAGAAAACGTATCTCGGAGATTTTGCCGTCGATCTCTTGCAGACGTTCATTGGCCGACTGAACATCCTGCGGAACATCGGCGGGCCGGGAGATGATCTCGCAACAACCAACCCGCTGAAGCACGCCGAGGACATCCTCGCGAACAGATTTATGCAGATACAAATCGAGTTTCTTGATTTCAGCTACGGCCATATCGAGCAATCACCTCTTCTGCAATCCAGGTAGCGGTTTGAGTGATTCGCCCCTTGTGGTCGGCCGAAAACGCAGCTGCATTTTCGCGCCCCGCCTCCACAATATTCTGCGCTCTTTCGTCCGCTTCCCGCTCAACTTTGGAAACGCATTCTCTATATTTCTTGAACGCGTTCTGTTTCGCATTCTTGAGTTTTTGCTCCGCTTCGTTCGCAGCAGAGTTCTGGAGCCGCACGGCTTCTACCTTGGCATCAGCGATTCGCTTCTTCGAATCAGCTTCAACCGCCTTGATTTCTTCCGCAAGATTCAACGCCACATAAGACACCCCCTTTCTCTGTACGTACCATTATAGACGAAATACTCCAAGCTCGTCACAAACCCGGATAATTCTAATACTCTGGGAATTTTGTGTCAAACTTGGTATAATAACAAAGATTTTTCGGGAATTGAGGAAATTACATGCGTGGAAGGAAGAAAAATGGAGCGGACAACGGGATTCGAACCCGCGACCCTCAGCTTGGGAAGCTGATGCTCTACCAACTGAGCTACGTCCGCTCGCATGTACGGTATTATAGCGTTGCGAAACACGTTTGCGCAAGGACCCCGGAATTTTTAGTTTTTTCCCCACGCGGGCCGCTCCGCATCGATTACGAAAAGCACTGATTCCCGACTATCCGAATACACCGAATATTTCTTGGTGAAACGCGAGAGCAGCCACGCGATGGCGCTGAACACTCATGGTTGTTTGACTTCTTCTTTGGATCCTTCGTCCGGCGAAATCGAATCGACCTGCATCTCCGCCGCATCAAGAAGAAGATCCCCGGAAACAATATATCGGCGATCCTTGAATCGGATCGATTCAGCCCGAAAATGCGTCACTCCGGTTACGAGCGAAGAGACATCATGAATGGTGTCGCGAATGAGCTTGTACTGTCCGACGAGCGGTACTCCGTAATCGATGATCTTCTTTCCGTATTCTTTGACGCCCTCGCCCACCGATGAGACATTCGGGATCGTCCGCAAATCCTCTTCTTCTCCACGAAAAGAGAGGACCGTCGAGTAAACCGGGTGGGAAATCCGAACCTCCGCCCGTTCAGACTCCGGAAGTTCTCTCTCTTTGTATATAATAAAATTCCTGCTTTTCGCGTCGAAATACATGCTCCCGCTTTTCTTGTTCTTCGCCTGCTTTTCCGGGAACGTCACATCGCTGCCGGAAACCGCCCAGACACTCTTTCCTCCGAGCAAGACGTCCACCGAAAAATCAGTGTCGCGCGGGACGAAATCATTTTCGCGCTCAAGTCCGACGGTCCCGATGAGCCACTTCTGGGGCATCTGAATAGCGAGAAGATCCTTCCTCCCCTTCCGATGGTAGACATCGAAACGTATGGAAAGAAAATCCTTCGATACCTTTCCGAGCAATTTCCCGTCCTTCAGTCGCCCGAAACGTTCCAGAAGATCCTGATTCTTGAGCGTATCCAGGCCAACCGCCTTGTCGAGTGCTTCTTCAAGAGCTTCCAAGGCTCCAGAAGCAAGCGTCGTTCCTGATTCGATATTCTTCTTCAGTCGCTCGTTCAATTCGATTTCCAGTCCGTTGTCAATATTTCTCTGAAGACACTCCAGAGCCGTTTGTGTGTCTCCAATCCGAAAGAAAGAGACTCCCGCGAAAAGGAAATTCTGCCATTCGGACGTTCGTGAGTTCCGGAGGACAATATCAAGAAGCCTTCGCATCTCGTTGGTATCCGATCCGTCGATCATTCGGACAGTGTTCATGGCAACCGACGCATGAAACGGGTCTTTTCGAAAGATTGGCCTCTTGTGCTCCTCGTACGAGCGGAAAGCCCGCTTCGCGTCGTCGTTCTTCCCGCATCGAAGCGCTGAATATCCCAGGAAGTACCAGAAAGGCGGATATTCGGCGAATTTGTCGGAAAGACGGGCAAGCCTTCGGTATCGCCGCTCAATATTCGTATCCTTAACGGCCTCAATGAACTCTTCGATGTCTTCCATCGTAAGGCGATACCGATCGGGAAGAGAATACTTCTGGACAAGCTTCCATGAAGAGCTGAAGAGCTTTTTCTGAAGGTCGTTCAGCTTCTGGATGCGGTCCTTGTCGAGCTCGCATAATCTATCCGAATACTCCTTTCGGTATTCCTCAATGGTGTTCTTGTGGTCGAAGTAGGCGGACGTCGCGTTCAGCACTCCATCGAGAATCGCTATGCTCCCGTCGAGGCCTCCGGCTGCGGTCTTCGTGAGGGATTGAAGTATCGTTCTTTCGGTTCTTTTCGTGTAAAACCGAAGCGCCTGCGCTTTTGCGTCTTCGCGAAGCAGGCTTTCCGTTATTCCGTCCATCAGTCCCTGAAAGAGCGAGATAAGCTCTTCGTCCGCCTGGAGAGCCGAAAAATCGAGGTTCGTGATAATGTCCCTGTATTCTCTCTCCAAAAGGAGACGATCGTTGTATGACACAATTTCCGCCACCGCTACGATGCATGAGTTGAGCGCAGCCAGGGTGTTTTCCGGTGATATCTGCTTTTCTTGACAGGAGGCGGGGCTTCCGGTGAAAACTGCGAGCACGACGAACGGGAGTATCGCGTTGAAGAGTCTTTTCATCAATGAGTCTCTTGGGCGCGCCGCCCGATACGGGGAGCCTCGGAAGGAACGAACGAATCCCGGACAATATCGCCGTGTCCGTTTACGAAGATCGAAGCGAAAAACGAGTCGCCCGGAGAAAATACGCGCGGAGCTATTTTCAGGAAAAACGGGTTGATCCCGGGCATGTCGAAGCAAGCGGGTATCGGCGCCCAAACCAGAGAACCTTCGTCGCTTTCTCGAAGTGTTCCGTGAAAGGAACAAGCTGAGAAATATACGGATATGACTTCTTTTCCGAGCCCTTCCTGAACAACATGGGCGATTCCCCGAACCTTGGGATTTTCTACGATCAGTCCTGTTTCTTCTTCCATTTCGCGGACACACGCATCCAAAAATGTCTCTCCCGGTTCCTTTTTTCCTCCGGGAACCGTGAACGTACCCTTGTACGGTTCCTTCTCGCGCCGGATCAACAGGACACTCTCGCCATCCATCAAAAAGCAAAATACTATTCCCGACAAATAGGAATACGACGTGACTTCTTGCATTCGACATCCTCTCTTCAATTCATTCATCGATCGCAACCATTTTCGCGTTTTTCAACATTCCGGACGGATTCGCATCAAAGAGCGATTCCGCGTCAACGTATTGCCCGAGAAGCGACAGGCCGAAATGAAGATGCGGGCCGGTCGACCGTCCGCTCATTCCGGATTTCGCAAGAACGCTCCCTTGTTCGACGAGCTGTCCTTCTTGCACGCTGAACTCGGACAGATGATAGTAATAGCTCAGAATTCCTTGTCCCGAATCCACACAGACCGTCAACCCTGAGTAGTACAGATCCTTCGTCGCGACAACACGTCCCGCAAGCGCCGCAACGACCGGTGTCCCCATGGGCGCGCGAAAATCGATTCCGGCATGCGGACTTTTCGGTATGCCGTTCAGGATTCTTCTTCGTCCATACGTGCTGCTCACGGCGCCGGAAAGAGGGCGTCGGATCGGAAGCCGCCAGAATCCGAAGGGTGAAACCGTCTCGCGAATGCGCTTCATCATTCTCTGTTCCTGAAGAATGCGCGTCTGAACCTTCTTTGGCGGCGTCACCATGGCTTCAGGCAACGAAAGTCGGTCTTCCTCATACTTTTTCGGCGCGATCGTGATCAAAACGCGTCTATTGACGATCCTGTCCGAGCGCGCCACCTTCACATCCAGCGGATACGTTCCGGGATTGATCGTCTTCATATAGGATCCCAAAAGCAGTCTCGCGAAATAACCGTTCCCGGAACGCGAAAACTGCATCGGGGCCGACTTTCCGAACCATGTCACTATGGCGCCGCTCGGCTCTTCCTCGGAGACGATCTCAACCAGAAAGGGCTGTCCCAATGGAACTGTCTCCGGATGAAAAATATGCGCTCTCGCATTTCCGAAAACAGGTCCGCACGAGCAAAAGAGCAAAAAGAAAAGAAAAATCGCGGTTCTCCTGGACGCGCACCGCATCACGCCGGCCCGGGAACGCGTCCTATTACGACAGGACGAGCCGCTCCTTCTTTTCCGATTTCGACACAGGACTCCAGGTAGGGAAGCGCTGCTTCGAGCCGCCGCACATCGGAATAGCGCACATCGATAAGCGCGTCTCCGGAAGCGACGGCGTCGCCGATCTTCTTGTGAAGAACGACGCCGACGGAGAGATCGAGCACATCATCAAGATGCATCCGTCCGCCGCCAAGTCGCTTGACGCCTTCCCCGATCGCTCTCGTGTGAAACGAAGAGACGACGCCGCCCTTCCCGGCCCGTAAAACGTGAACATTTGACGCAACGCGAATGCCTGCGCCGGATTGCGCGCACGCAGCGACATCCCCTCCCTGCTCGCCGACCATCTGAAGAAAGAGAGAATACGCCTCTCCCGATTCAAGAGCGCCGCGCGCGCGCGCGATTCCCTCGCTTTGCGTCGAGACCAGTCCGGATACGAACGCCATTTCGCCCGCAATTGCGACACAGAGCGCCGTCGTATCGGAAGGCCCTTTGTTCTCGAGCGTTTCGATCGCCTCAATCACTTCGAGCGCATTCCCGACGGTGCGCCCGAGCGGCTGATCCATGCACGTCAACAAGGCGACCGCGTCCATACCCACGGCTTTTGAAAGCTCGACGAGCGCGATGGCCAGTTCGCGCGCAGATTCAAGCGTTTCCATGAGGGCGCCGTTTCCCGTTTTCACATCGAAAACAAAGCTCGACGCGCCGCCTGCAAGCTTTTTGCTGACAATGCTGCTCGCGATCAGAGGAAGAGACGGCACCGTCGCCGTGACGTCGCGCATCGAATAGAGAACGCCTTCCGCAGGGGCGAGTTCGGAAGTATGTCCGGTAATGACGCATCCGATCTTCTCGACCTGCGAAATGAATCGCTCAAGAGAAATATGCGTGAGAAAACCGGGAATGGCTTCAAGTTTATCAAGCGTCCCTCCGGTAAATCCAAGTCCCCTTCCGGACATTTTCGCAACGCGCACACCAAGCGACGCGGCGAGAGGAACGACGACAAGCGAAGTCTTGTCGCCGACTCCCCCTGTACTGTGCTTATCCGCAGTGCGCCATCCGCCCTCGAGGCGCACGCGATGTCCGGAATCCGCAAGCGAAATCGTCAGTTCTCTGAGTTCCGGTGCGGTCATCCCGCGGATATACGCCGCCATGAGCCAGGCTCCGACCTGATAGTCCGGAACGTCTCCTCCGGTTACCGCAGCGATGAATGAACGGATCGACTCGGAGTCGTGTTCCTTTCCGTCTCTTTTTGTTTCGAGGAATTTCAGGATATCGAAAGGCATCGTTCAGAGCGCCTCAAGAATGGAACGAAGCAGAGATCCGAGTCTGGAAGAAATCCGCTTCATCGAATCGAGAACTTCCTCCTCGGTCAGCATGTCGCCGGTAATGCCGGCGGCGAAGTTCGCAACGCAGGAGAGCGCGCAAATACGCATTCCGACGGAATTCGCGACGATAGCCTCCGATACTGTTGACATTCCGACAAGATCCGCGCCGAAAACGCGCGCCATTCGGATCTCGGCCGGCGTCTCGTACGATGGTCCCGAAAAGCCGATATACACGCCGCGTTTCACATGAAAGCCCTCCGCCAGGGCGCATCGTTCCGCCAAATCCATCAGGGCAGGGTCATACGCGTGCGTCATGTCGGGAAATCTCTTCGCGCCATTTACGGATTCATTCCCGATAAGCGGGTTCGACCCTGTAAAGTTGATATGATCCGATACGCAGACGATTTCGCCGGGAAGAAACGCCGTATTGACGCTCCCAGAAGCGTTCGTCAGAAAAAGAATCTTCACTCCGATGCTTTTCAGAACCTGAACGGGGAATGTCACTTCCTTCGGCGAATACCCCTCGTATCCGTGAACGCGTCCCTGCATGCAGACGACGTTTTTGCCGGCCATCGTTCCGAACACAAGACGTCCCATGTGCCCCGGAGCAGTCGACTGCGGCCAGGCGGGAATGTCCGCGTACGGGATGACAACCGCGTCCCGGATCTGTTCGGCGACGTCGCCGAGACCGGACCCCAAAACCAGACCGATTTCGGGACGGACATCCGTTCTCTCTTTCAGCCACAAGGCTGCTGCGTCTATCTTTCCGCCGTATGTTTCCATCGAAAAGCACCTCATCTCTTAAGCTCTTGGATGTGTTGTATCATAAATGTCCCGAAGTTCAAGGTCAAAATGCACATACTTTTCGGTGGTCGCAATGGAAGAGTGCCCGAGCATCTCCTGGAGCGTACGCAGGTCCATCCCGCGCCGCAACAGATGCGTCGCGAGCGAATGGCGGAGAATGTGCGGATAGAGCCTTGAGGACGCGATGCCGGCCTTGCGGCCCCGTTTTCGGATGATTCTCCAGACATCCTCGCGACGAAGTGCGTTTCCGGAACGAGACAGAAAGAACTCCGCGCGCCCTTTGACATCTAGAACGGGACGGGAATTTTCGCGATACTCGTTCATGCGATGAAGGATTTCTCCCGTAAACGGAACCGAACGTTCCTTGTCGCCCTTGCCGAGAACCCGGAGAATTCGACGTTCGTAATCGATGTCGGAAAGATGAATCGTACAGAGCTCGCTCGCCCTGAGGCCGCAACCGTATGCGGTCTCAAGCAAGGCGCGGTCCCTGCGATCAAGCACTGCGGAATTCGAGCCCGAGCAGGCTTCAAGGATGCGAACAACCTCGCCCTCACCGAGAATATGAGGGAGACGCCTGCCGAGCGGAGGGAGGGACGGAAGTCGAGCGTCGCCATCGTTAAGCCCCTCGAGAACGAGAAAGTGCATCCAGGTTCGAATGGCTGCCATGACGCGTTGTTGCGTCGAGGGGGCTTTCCCCTGTTCAGACAGTGATCGCTGAAAACGAAGGAGAAGGTCTTCATCGGGGGGAACCGGGGGACGCCGGAACGATTCGCAAAAGGAAAACCATGCCGCCACATCCGCGCAATACGCCTTTGCCGTATTCTCGCTCAAACCCCGTTCGAAAAGGAGGTGCGCCCTGAAGGGTGCGATTCGCTCGTCCATGTCCGGGTTAACGATAAAGGGGGCTTTCGCCCCCTCCTAGCGTGTATTGAGAAGCCAGCACAACGCGGAAAACGTTTTCCCGTCCTTAATCTCTCCACTCCGGAGCATTTCCGGAATACGCGCTACGGATACGCGAACCGTTTCGATGAATTCGTCGTCGTCCGGTTCGAGCCTGGACGGAACAAGATCGCGTGCGATGAAGAAAACGAGAAGTTCTTCGCTGAAACCGGGAGAAGAAAAAAGCCGCGCTATTTCCGACAGCGCGCCTCGATACCCGATTTCCTCCTGGAGTTCCCTTTGCGCGGCATCGACGAACGTCTCATCGTCTTCGACTATGCCGGCGGGTATCTCCAGAATTTCTTCCCCGACCGCGTATCGGTACTGACGGATGAGAAGCACTTCCCCGTCGTTTATCATCGGGATGATGCACACGGCCGGACGATGCTCGACGACTTCGCGGATCGCGCGTTTCCCTGTCGGCAGGCGCACCGAATCAACCCGTAAATTCAATATTTTCCCGTGATAAACCGGATTTTTGAAAAGAAGCGCTTCTCTTCCGGACATTGCGTCTACCCTTTCTTCTGTCCCTGAACGACAGCCTTACCCTGAGAAAAGGCTTCAAGGTTCATCGGAAGGAACTTCGGCTTCTTGGTTCCGAGTTTTTCCTTGATCGTTTCGATGCAAGCGTCTTCCTTGACGAGATCGGTCGCCGCCACGAGGGCGCCAAGACCGACGATATTTGCGACCTTGTCGCTTCCGAGCTTTTCCGCCAAAGAGTTCATCGGAACGGCTATAACGGTCACATCGGTTCTCGGATTCTCGTACTTCACGAGATCGCTGTTATATATCAGAATTCCGCCCTTTTTCGCCGCGTGCTGGAATTTGGCGAGTGAAGGCTGGTTCATGATCACGACGGCATCGGCCTCGGAAACCACCGGCGAGGCGATTTCCTCTTCGCTCAGGACAACACCGCAGTTCGCGGTGCCGCCGCGCATCTCAGGGCCGTAGGAAGGAATCCACGTCACATGAAGTCCTTGCGCAATTCCGGTATATGCAATAAGTTGTCCGAGAACCATGACGCCCTGTCCGCCGAAACCCGCCGCAAGAAGCGTTCTGTAAAAAGGAGCCATTCTCGCCGCCTCCTACTCGAAATCCTTGAAGACACCCAGCGGGTAATAGGGCATCATCGAAGAAAGAGTCCAATCGAAAGCCTCAACGGGCCGAAGGCCCCAGTTCGTCGGACAGGATGAAAGAACCTCGACGAGCGAGAATCCCTTTCCGTCGATCTGGTTCTGGAACGCTTTCTTGATCGCCTGTTTCGCCTTGATAATATACTTCGGCTGCGCCACCGTGACGCGGCTGATAAAACCGGGCGAGGCGAGCGAACTCAGAAGCTCGCACACGCGAAGCGGGTATCCGTTGACCTTCGCATCGCGGCCAAGCGGACAGGTCGTCGCCTTCTGGCCGATCAGCGTCGTCGGGGCCATCTGCCCGCCCGTCATGCCGTAAATGGCGTTGTTGATGAAAACAACGGTGATATTCTCGTTTCTGTTCGCGGCGTGCACGATCTCCGCCATACCGATGGATGCGAGGTCGCCGTCGCCCTGATACGTAAAGACGACCCTGTCGGGACGTACTCTCTTGAGTCCGGTCGCCGTCGCGGGGGCTCTGCCGTGAGCCGCTTCGCAGAAATCGATATCCATGTAGTTGTACATCAACGCGGCGCACCCCACAGGCGCCACGCCGATGGTCGTCTCCTGAATCCCGAGCTCGTCGATCACTTCGCACACGAGACGATGGGCGATTCCGTGACCGCAGCCGGGACAGTAATGCGAGAAGACGTCAGGCATCCATGACTTCGGTCGTTCGTAGATCTTGACTTCCTTCATGAAAGACACCCCTTCCCTAGCCGATGATCTTCAGGCATGCGTCCTCGATTTCCTTCACCGAGGGAGACATGCCGCCGGAACGACCGTAAAAAGACACGGGATACGCGCATTTCGTCGCGATCTTTACGTCGTCGATCATCTGTCCGCAGTTCATTTCGACGACAAGAATCCCCTTGAGAGTCTTGGGGATCGCATCGAAAGCGCTGTACGGATACGGCCACACCGTAATCGGCCGGATCATGCCCACTTTGTACCCTCTGTTTCTGAGGTTGGTCATCGCGGACCTGGCGATTCGGGCCGTCGTTCCGTAAGCGGATATGATCATGTCCGCATCTTCAACCATGACGGTCTCGCAGCGGCGTTCATTCTCCCTGATAATGGCGTATTTCTTCTGAAGGTTCCTGTTGTGTTCTTCCAGTTCCTCGGGGGAGAGGTACAGGCTCTTCAGGTGGCTTCTTTTTCCGCCGCGTTCCGGCATGAATCCAAGGCCCCATGAAGTGACATCGGGAAGTCCCTCGGGGTGATGCGGATGAATTTCGACGGCTTCCATCATCTGGCCCATAAAACCATCCGCCAGAACCATCGTCAGCGTCCGGTATTTCTGCGAGAGATCGAACGCAAGCTGGGTCAGGTCAACGGCTTCCTGGAGCGTGCTGGGAGCAAGGACGATCGTATTGTAATCGCCATTGCCGCCACCCTTGGTCGCCTGCAGGTAATCCGCCTGCGAAGGAAGAATGCTTCCGAGGCCGGGTCCGCCGCGCATGACGTTCACGACGACCGCAGGAATCTCGGAGCCCGCGATGTAGGTGATCCCCTCGGACATCAGGGAGATGCCGGGGCTCGAAGACGTTGTCATAACCCGGAAACCGGTCGCACCGCCGCCAAGAACCATATTGATCGCGGCGACTTCGCTCTCCGCCTGGACGAACTGCCCGCCGATCTCAGGCAGATGCGCCGACATATACTCCGGGATTTCGTTCTGGGGCGTTATCGGGTAGCCGAAGAAATACTTGCATCCCGCCTGAATCGCCGCTTCCGCAATTGCTTCCGTTCCCTTCATAAGTACGCGAGTCATATACGTCACCTCCGAATGCTAGTCTTCGATCCTGTAAACCTCGATCGCAGCATCCGGGCAGCTCATCGCACACATGCCGCACCCGATGCATCCGTCCTTGTACTGTTCACAAGGTCTATACCCGCGTTCGTTGATGCGCTCGGATATCCGCAGCACCTTCATCGGACACGCAGCGACACACAATCCGCAGCTCTTGCAGTACTCTTCGAGAACCGTGATCCTTCCCTTAGCCATGACACGCACCACCCCTTCCAGCGTTTATGAGACAAACTTCAGGAACGGAAATCGGGTTGCTTCTTTTTGTCACCCTGTGACCAGATACATCCGTCTTCCCAGGGAAGAAGCATATATCTGGAAACCGGCCAGACCGGAACGGAATCCCCGGGAGTTTGCAGCGCGCGCACCTCCGCCTCCAACGCAGGAGCGACTCCCGCGTACAGAACGGGAAGATCGAGAAGCCGTCCGGTCTCCCGCACTATGGACAACCCATCGACGCAATTGGCGGCCGTGGTCTCCTGCATGAGATGGGAGTTGCTAATGAGCGCTCCGACACGCAATCCGCCGATGGATTCCATTTTCCGGAGCATCTTTTCTATTTTTCCGGGAGTCGATGTCATGGGGCGAAAGGCGTTTACGACGAGGACAAGCAGATATCCCGCCTTTTTGATCTGCGGTTCAAACTGCTTGAGGGCGAGGGCGCCTTCGGCGTCTCCGCCGATATCAAGCAACAGATGTCCCTTTTCAGCGGATACGGCCCATCCAACCCTAGCGTTGATGACGGACATATCGCTCCATTTTGCGGTTTCAGGCGGGGTGATGATGGAAAATCCCTTGCTTTTCAGTGTTTCGGAAACCTGTCGGACACAAAAATACGGATTGATGATATCGACGTCGGCGATCGTTACGTCTTCGCCGCTCGATTTGAGGCCGAGAGCGAGATTCAACACCCATTCGGTCTTTCCCGATCCCAACGCCCCCGTAACGGCGATGGTTCTCGGCCATTGATAGAGCCTGACGAGATCCGCGAACTGAGAGAGACCATCGGTTGTCACCCTAGAACCGCCCCCTTTTGTATACGAATGCCGCGTATCCAGTCGGAACCTTCCAGTACGCGTTTTCCTTCCGGTTGCACCGTCAAAAGGACCAAAGCGCCTTCGCCCGTAGAAAAGAGAGGAAACCCGTCTTCGTCATGTCCAAGAAACTCGCCCGGACACCCGGACGCTGGAACGCATTTCGTTCGCCACAATTTAACCCGTTTGCCCTGAAACATAAAATACGCGCCTGGAGCCGGATTGAAGGCGCGAACTCTGTCGTGAATTTCTCCCGAGCGGTTCCTCCAGTCAATGAACGACTCGGACTTCAGGATTTTGGGCGCATACGATGCCGATTCAGAATTTTGCTCTCTATACACGCAACTACCATCAATGATAGATTTTACACCTTTGAGGAAAAGCTCGCTACCTTTTTCTGCACAAATAGCAGCAAATTCTCCCGCAGTCATTCCTTCGGATATCTCGATGCAATCCTGCGATAGGATGGGTCCCGCGTCCATCGCTTCGACCAGCCGGAAGAGGGTGACGCCGGACCGGCGTTCTCCCGTGAGGATTGCGCGCTGAACGGGCGCCGCACCCCTGTATCGGGGAAGAAGGGACGGGTGTATGTTGAAGCATCCGGAACGCGGAAGATCGAGGAAGGGCGGAAGGATTTTTTGTCCGAAATCGACGACAAGGAAGATATCCGGGGGGCAATCTGAAAGACGTTCGATCAACGGCGCGTCATGAATGAGGCGTTCGGTTCTGCGGACGTCAAATTTCTTCCCTTCGCACCAGAGATCGACTTCTGTCGGCTGAGGACGAAGTCCCCGTCCCGCCGTGGTCGGGATGCCCGTAATGACAAGATCGATGGGAATACCCTCGGAAATCCGCGACAGGCACGCGGCCGCGAAAGCGCCAGATCCGGCAAACCAGATCCGCGTCACATTTCCTCGTCCTTTTCAAGCCGCCGCATCTTCTTGCGCAGAAGGTTCCGTTTCAGCGGCGACATGGAATCAATCAGAAGACGACCGTTCAGGTGATCGATTTCGTGAAGAAAGGCCCTCGCAATGAAGCCCTCGACAGAAATCGTCCTCTCCTTGCCGTACTCGTCCATAGCGCGAACAGTCACCTCGTTTGAACGGAGCACTTTCGTAAAGACTCCCGGGAAGCTCAGGCACCCCTCTTCGCCTTCCTGCTCTCCCCCGGTCGATTCGATAACGGGATTGACGAGAACGTGATTCTTCTCTCCGTCGAAAACGACCGCCACCTGTCTGGACCAGCCGACCTGCGGACCCGCCAGACCGACGCCGTCACGTTCGTGCATTATCCGCACCATACTCTCGATTCTTTCGCGAAACGCCTCGTCGAATTCCGTTACGGGAAGCGTCGGCTCTCTCAAAACGGGGTCGGGGTAAATCCTCAAACGCATATCGTCCACAGTCGTTTCACCTCAAACAAAAGGCAGGGCCGCATAGGAGCGACCCTGCCCTTTCGATCTGCCTTCCTATTGCTTGAAGGAATCCTTCAGAAAATCTCCTATTGTGACCTGCTGTTCTTCGGCGGAATAGGAGTTCGCCTTCTCTTTTTCGCGCTCGGGTTTCGGCGACGATGCCCGCCGTTTCTTTTCCTCTTCGTGCCGCTTGCGGCCGTCGTCTTCCTCGAGTGCGCTCAGGCTGAGCCGCATTCTGCGCTCGGACGGGTTGATTTCTATCACGCGCGCAATGACTTCCTGTCCTTCGGCGAGAACATCCTGCGGCTTGTCCACCCGCTTCGTGCTCAGTTGGGAAATATGAATGAGCGCTTCCACACCCTCTTCGATTTCGACGAAGGCTCCGAAGTCAGCCAGGCGCACAACCTTGACTGTGATATCCTGTCCGACGCTGAAGCGGGAGTCGATATTCGCCCACGGATCGTGAAGCTGCTTGTACCCGAGGCTGATGCGCCGCTTCTCGCCGTCGACGTCGAGGACGACGACTTCGACTTCCTGCCCCTTCTTGAGGATCTCCTTCGGGTGCTTGATTCGCGCCCAGCACAAGTCTCCGATGTGGATGAGGCCTTCGACGCCCGGCTCGATTTCGACGAAAGCGCCGAAATCGGTTACGTTCGTCACGACGCCTGTCGTGCGAGTTCCGCCCTTCCATCGCTCGGCCGCGGTCAGCCACGGATCGGACTGCGTCTGTTTGATGCTCAGCGAAATACGGCTGTTTTCCCTGTCGATGCCGATGACCTTGACGGTGACCGTATCGCCCTTCTTCACGAGATCCTTGGGTTTGTTATTGCGTTTCCACGAAAGCTCGCTCATATGCACGAGACCGTCGATCGGTCCGAGATTGACGAAGACGCCGAACGCCGTGATGCTGCTGACGGTGCCTTCCATTACGGCGCCTTCGGTGACGTTCCCGTAGAAGGAATCGCGCTCGGTTGAAAGTTCCTGTTCAAGCAGAAGCCGTCGGGACAGAACAAGCCGTCGCTTCCTTCTGTCCTTCTCGAGGAGTCTGACTTCGAATTCCTCTCCGACGTATTTGCCGGGGTTGACTCCGCGTCCTTCAGCAGCGAGATGGGAAATGGGGACAAAACCCTCCAGGGAGCAGCAGTCCACCATGAGACCGCCCTTGACCTTACGAAGCCCGCGCACGGTAATCACGTCTTTTTGAGAGAGCTTCTCTTCAAGTTCGTTCCATCGCTTGTCGAACTCGCAGCGCCACCGGCTGACATGAAGTTGAGCCTCTTCGCCATGCCGGACGTTGATGACTTCCACCGTTACCGTATCATTGATCTCGGGCTTTTCCGCGTCGTTGACGAGCATCTTGTGCGACCACTCTCGCGCCGGAAGAAAACCTTCGCACTTATATCCGACATCCACGAGCCAGCCGTCGTCGCCCTGACCAACGATGTTTCCCGATATGATCTTTCCACGGTGGAGATCCTCCATGTCGCCATATTTCCTGAAGAAGCTCTCCATGCTTTCGCTTTCCTCGACGGGCGTCTCCGCGTGCTCAATTTCCATTTCAGTCGTTTCTTCCCCTATTTCCTGAATGTCCTTCATTTCCTCTGTCATAACCTTCCATCCCCCTTGACTCCCTGCGAAGTCGCTAATGCTGTTTTCAACTGGTCGATCAACCAGTCCGGGGTACTCGCCCCGGCGGCGATTCCTATCCTCTGCTTTCCAGCGAGCCACCTCCTGTCCAGTTCTTCCGCATGTTCTATCCACATGACGTCCGTGTTTTTCGAACGTACGATATCGAACAGCTTTCCGGTGTTCGCGCTGTTTCTGCCTCCGATTACGATCACGCCGTCCACGTTGCGGGCCAGCTCCCTGATTCCCTGTTGCCGTTCGACCGTGGCCTTGCAGATCGTATTGAACACCCGCAATTCGTCAACGGAAGCGACGAGGGCGGCCGCAACGCCAGCCAGGCATTCTTCTTTCTGCGTCGTCTGAGATATTACTCCAATACGCCTGTATTTGCCAATACTCCGTGCTTCTTCGGCGCCCCCGACGACGGAAACTCCTTCTTCACGGACGCAGCCCCGTATCGCTTTGACCTCCGGGTGATCGCTATCGCCCACGATGACGATATGGTATCCTTCCCCCGACAGGGAACGCGCATGATCCTGCGCCTTCTTCACGAACGGGCACGTTCCGTCTATGATCTCGCATTGTTTCGCCTCGAGTTCGGCGTAAACGTCCGGCGAAATGCCGTGTGCGCGAATAAAGACCTTTGAACGGTGCGGGATGTCGGATGGGGCTTCAACGACGAGCGCTCCTCTACGGGAGAGCCGGTCCACTTCCTGCGGGTTATGGATAGGCATTCCGAGCGCGTAAACGACTCCCTGCGTGCTCAAGGCATCCTCAAGACGCTGAATGGCCCGCCGGACGCCGAAGCACAACCCCGTCGGCTTTGCGACGACAATCTCCGTCAAGGGAGCTTCCCTTCCTCAAAAAACCTCTCGCACATTGCCACAACACCTTCAACCAGACTCTGCACGCCTTCCGCGTGACCCGAAGTATCATACCACACTGAAGGAGAAAACTTCCGGAACCACGTCATTTGTTTCCGCGCAAAAAACTTCGTGGATGCAATATCGGACAACGCCGCGTCCTCGAAGGACATTTCTCCTTTAATGGCCGACAGGATCTCTTTGTATCCGAATCCCTGCATCGAAGGAAAACGTTCGTCGAACCCATTTGAATGAAGCCATTCGACTTCTTCGATAAATCCGGATTTGAACTGCGTGCGAACTCGCTTTTCGATGGAGTCGTACAACATTTGTCTGGGGCGGTTCAGCCCGATATACAGAACGTCGAACGGGGAAGGAGATTTCTCTCCGTTTTCATACCACCATGAAGCCGTTTTTCCGGTGATTTCGTATATTTCGAGACTTCTCGAAACCCTGCGGATATCGCACGGGTGCAGGCGGCAGGCCGAAACCGGGTCAACCTCCATGAGACGTGCGAATATCCTTTCATTCCCGAACTCGTCGCACTCATCCGCAATCCGTTTCCTGACTCCCTCATCCTTCGGCAGGGTTTTCGTCAGCGTCCCTTCAAGAAGGGCGTTGAAATAAAAGGGCGTTCCGCCGACGAAGAGCGTGCGCCTCCCCCTGGCGGCGACGCGTTCGACAACCCCGGACGCGAGTTCGACGAAATCCGCGACCGAGAACACCTCATCCGGCATCGCAACGTCCAGAAGATGGTGAATGGTTTCCCGTCTGATGTCCGGTGAAACCTTGTCCGTACCGACATCCATGTATCGGTAGACCTGCCGGGAATCGACCGAAACGATTTCCGCGCGAAGCCGCCTCGCAACTGCAAGGCTCAACGCAGTCTTCCCGACAGCCGTGGGACCGATGATCCCGACGACGCGTTTTCTTTGTTCCATCATTTTTCTCTCCCGAAGTGTTCCGATATAGCAGCGCTCGAAATCCGAAGCGTTGTAGGCCGTCCATGAGGACACGAAGCGGGCGTTTCGCAACGGGACAGATCGTTCCATAACGCCAGGGCCTCCGCTTCGCACAGGCGTTTCCCCAAGGGCAGCGACGCATGACACGCAACGGTCGCGCATGTTTTCCAGTAAACGTCGCGAAGATCTCCGATACATGCGTCCGTTCGCCAGCCGACTACTTCGAGCGCAACACGAAGAGACGCTTCGGGGGAACCGGCTTCGGCGCACGACGGCAGACGCGTTATCCTGAGTTCTCCGTCCTTCCTCTCGAAAGAAAATCCGAGCGATTCGAGGGAATCCTGCTTCTCCTCGACTTCAAGCGACAGGGACGGAGGCAAGGGGACGTCCGAAAGGATCCCCTGTTCGGCGTTCGCCGTGAGGAGTCTTCGCCTGATCTTCTCGTACCGCACTCTCTCCTGCGCCGCGTGAGGATCCATCAGGACAAGTCCCGTTTCATCCTCGAAAAGAAGATACCCGTCGGCGTTCTGCGCCAGAAAACGCACGCCCGTCAGCGAAACGGAGGCATCGGGAAGCGCTTCATCGGCAACCGTTGTATCCGGACTCCAGGGCGTCGATACGCGTGCAAAGAGCGGCTGAACATCCCGGATCGCGGTTCCATATCCCCGGGCCGGGGAACGAAACGGGGCGCGTCCGCTGTCGGAGGCGTTCCTCAGGCTTTCGGCGGCGCGGCTCGATCCGAAAGAAACCGGAATTGACAGACTATGCCCTGTTTCCATCAGAAGCGCTACGGAGGATCGGACAGCTTCAAAAACATCTCCGGGAACAAGAAACCGGACTTCCGTTTTCGCCGGATGAATGTTGACATCGACGCTTTCCGGCGCGAGCCGCAGGAAAAACGCCCACTGTCCCGAGGGATCATGACAGGCGCGAGAGACGGCTGCGCGTATGACCGGATCGGAAAACATGCGCCCGTTGACGTACGCAAGCAGCTGCATTCTGCTCCTTTCAGGCTCGGGCCGTCGCCAGGCTTCAACGGAAGCGCTTCCGTACTCGAACGATGCGGAACGGATGTCCCCGCGTCCCCAAACACATTCAAGAACCTTTTTTCTGTCCCCGCCGACCTTCGAGTGAAACGAGGTTTTTCCCTCGTTCGTCAGAAGAAATTCGACTTCCGGATAAGCGATCGCATAGTTCGTCACGACTCCATGACACTTTCGAAACTCGGACAGAGCTGTCTTCAGGAATTTCCGCCTCGCGGGAAGATTGTAAAAGAGGTGATCCGCCTGAATACGCGTGCCGAAATCCGATGAAACGGGCGAAACGGGCTCGGCCGTGTTTCCGCGAATCCGGATCATGCTTCCCTGCGACGCGTCGCGCGTCCGGCTCCGTATCTCCAGTTCGCTCACGGCCGCAAGACTCGCAAGCGCCTCTCCGCGAAACCCGAGCGTGTCAATCCGCTCAAGATCCTCGAGCGTCGCGATTTTGCTCGTCGCATGGCGAAGCACGGAGAGGGAAAGCTCTTCAGCGGACATGCCGCCGCCGTTGTCTTCGACGACAAGACGTTCCTTCCCCCCCGCGACGCACGTCACGCAGATCCGCGTCGCTTTCGCGTCCAACGCGTTTTCGACGAGTTCCTTCGCCGCCGAAGCAGGACGCTCAATCACCTCTCCGGCGGCGATTCTGCTCGCCAGTTCCTCGGGCAACACGCGGATGGTCATAGCGATTCCAGGGCCGCCTTCGCTTTTTCGTTCAGCTCGTACAGAATCTCGAGCGCGCGAAAGGGAGTGATCGTGTCGGGATCCATCTGCGCAATTTCCTCGAGAATGCCGGAACGGCCTGAATCGAAAAGCGGAAGTTGATTCACCTGTTCCCCCTTTTTTTTCGGAGACTTCTCCGGGAGCGGATGCGCGCGCTCCTTTTCGAGTGACACCAGCAATTCGTAGGCCCGTTTCAGAACCTGCTTCGGCAATCCCGCGCGGCGCGCCACCTCGATGCCGTAGGAACGATCGGCGGCTCCGGGAATCACGCGATGCAAGAATTCGATTCCCTTCTCCGTTTCGCGGACATCCATGCACGCGTTCGTCATGTTCGGGAAGCGGTCGGTCAGCGCCGTCAGTTCGTGGTAATGCGTGGCGAAGAGGACCTTCGGCGCGCAGCCGCTGATGTCGTGAACATATTCAAGGACGGCCCAGGCGATGCTCATCCCGTCGTACGTCGATGTCCCCCTTCCGATTTCGTCGAGTATGACGAGGCTTCTGTCGGAAAGCGTGTTCAGAATCCCGGCGGTCTCCATCATCTCGACCATGAAGGTGCTGTTTCCCCGTGCGAGTTCGTCCCGCGCGCCGATGCGCGTGAAGATGCGATCGAGAACGCCGATCTCCGCCGATTCGGCCGGGATGAAGGATCCGACCTGCGCGAGAAGGCACAGAAGCGCCGTCATTCGAAGATACGTGGACTTGCCGGCCATATTCGGTCCCGTGAGAATCACGATCCGTTTTCCGTCGGTCTCCAGCGTGACGTCGTTAGGGACAAATACGTCCTCAGAAAATGCCGCTTCGACGACCGGATGACGCCCGCCCCGGATCCGGATATCACGACCGTTCGTCAACACGGGGCGGACGTACCGTCGTTCCCGCGCGACCTGCGCGAAAGAACACAGGACGTCAAGCGATGCAACAAAGCGGCCGAATTGTTGCACGGCGGCGATATGTTCGAGAGCGCTTCCCGTCAGATTCTTCCAGATGGCGTCCTCGAGATTCCGGATCATTTCTTCGCCTTGAATCCTTCGGGACTCGTACTCCTTCAGCTCGGCCGTGACGTATCGTTCGCAGTTCACAAGGGTTTGCCGGCGCTCAAAGCGCTCGGGAAGACGCGCATCCTGGGACTTGCCGATTTCGAGATAATACCCGAAGACCCGGTTATATCCGGCCTTCAGCTTCGGAAGTCCGACGGCCTTCCGCTCCCTCTCAAGGTATTCGGAAAGCCACGCTTCCGCATTCTCGGTGACGGATCGCAATGAATCGAGTTCTGCACTGTACCCGTTTCGCACGAGTCTTCCCTGCGCAAGGCTGCGCGGCAATTCGTCCTCGATGGCGTCGTTGAGGCGTCCGGCGAGAATCGAAAGATCGGATACATCCGGCTTCAAGCACCGCAGTCCATCGCAGTCGCAGAGAGACGCGAGGTCGGACGAGACGAGAAGCGTGTCCCGCAGCGCCCCGAGATCGCGCGGGCCGCCGGAGTCGAACGAAAGACGCACGATGGCCCGTTCGACGTCGCGACACGCTGAAAGCAACGATTGAAGGGATCCAAGCCGCGCATCGTCGGAAAAAAGGAGGGAAACGACGTCCCCGCGCCGCTGCAACTCGTCGAGATCCGTCAGCGGACGGACGAGCCATTCGCGCAGAAGCCGCTTTCCCATCGGCGTCCGGCAGCGATTCATAACCGAAAACAGCGAAAGCGGTTCGTCGATACTCTCCCGTGATTTCTCGGGGGGAAGCAACTCAAGATTCCCGAGCGTCGCCGAATCCATAAAGAGCACCGACGAATCGCGAAACGGCGTCAGGGCCGAAACATGCCGCACTGTCCCGAACTGCGTCTCCTCAAGATAGCGCAGGACGGCGCAGGCGCATCCTGTTTCCGGAGACGCGTCGCGAACTCCGAAAATGGAAAGCGAAGGAATCCCGAAGAAAGTTTTCAGCCATTTTGTGGCGTAACGGAGAGAAAAGTGCTCCGGGTCACGCGGCACGAGAAGCCGACCGCGAAGCGCTGCGGGCAAATCTCCGGCCTGAAGGCGGGAATCGTACAGGATTTCCCCCGGATTGAAGGCGTCGATTTCGGAAAGAGCGACTGCTGTGGGAAACGTTCCCGTTTCGAGGCGTCCGGAATTGATATGCAGAAACGCGACGCTCAGCGTTGCCCCACGCCCGGAAAGAGCCGCAAGGCGAGGGTCCGCGTCGGTCTCCTCCGCAAGCAGCGTACCGGGCGTAACGATCCGGATCACTCTTCGCTCGACAAGCGTTTTCCCGTCCGGCGCCGACATTTGCTCGCAGATGGCGACCTTTTTCCCGGCTCGAACGAGCTTTTCCAGGTAGGGAGCGACCGAATGATACGGCACGCCCGCCATGGGAACGGAACGATCCGGGTCCCTGCTTGTCAGCGCGATATCCAGAATCCGCGAAGCCTCTTCCGCGTCGGTGAAGAACATTTCGTAAAAATCCCCCATTCGGAAGAACAACAGGCAATCGGGGTACTCGTTCTTCCAACGGAAATACTGCTCCAGCATGGGGGTGGACTTCACTCCGTCGGGGAAAGACACGCCTGATTCATCCTCCCTGCAATCGCCGGCGGTTGTCCAGATATCCCTGGAGAATAATCGCCGCCGCGACCTTGTCCCGCGAATGTCGTCGCTTCTCGCGTGAAACATTTCCTTCAATCATGATCCGTTCGGCGATCGTCGTCGTAAAGCGCTCGTCCCACAGCTCCATCTTCTGATCGGGGAAAAGAGCGCGCAACAACTCGACGGCCGACAAGATCCACTTCGCTTCCGGGCCGGACGATCCGTCCGTCCTGACGGGCAGGCCGATCAAGAGCGTACGGACGGCATATTTGTCTACAAGGGCCGAAATTTCGTCGAGCCAGTCTCCGGCCACAGAGAGAACGCCGATCCCCTGGGCGAAAAAGCCCAAGGGATCGCTCACCGCAACGCCTACACGAACGTGACCGATATCCAGCGCAAGGATACGCTCCATATCACCCGCCGAGAATCCCGGACAAAACGGACGGGACCGCGTCCAGGAGAGCTCCGATCTTCGCCGGATCCCGGCCGCCGGCCTGCGCCATATTCGGCCGGCCGCCGCCTTTGCCGCCTATCATCGAAGCGAGCTTTTTCACGAGCGTTCCTGCGTTCGCTCCGGCATCGACCGCAGACTGGTCGGCCATCGCCACAAGCAGGACGTCTTCCCCGTGCGCGCTCGCGAACAAAACGACGGAGCGCTCTGCCTTCTGCTTGACCGAATCTCCCAACTCACGAAGCAGATCCGCGTCCGTATCGTCGAAGCGACCGACCCACAAAGTCACGGGTCCGACCGAAACGGCCTTCGCCTTACTCTCTATGGACGACGTCGCCGCCTTCAATTTCGCCTCTTCCAGACGGCGCTCCAATTCCTTCGAGTGTTCGATGATGCCTTCGACTGCGGCCTCGACCCCTTCTTCCGACGCGGATAAAAGACCGGATATCCTGGCATTGACCCTCGAAATGCGCTGGAATGTTGAGAAGGCCTCCATCCCGGTGACGGCGGTAATACGCCGCGTCCCGGAACCGACGCTCTCCTCGCGGAGGATTTTGAAAACGCCTATATCCCCGGTCGCATCCACATGAAGGCCCCCGCAGAGTTCCATCGAGAAACCCGGGATCTGCACGACCCGGACGACATCGCCGTATTTCTCTTCAAAAAGCGCCTTCGCTCCCATGCCTCGGGCGTGTTCCATATCGCTTTCCGTGACTTCGAGGGATGTGTTCGCCTGAATCCGTTCGTTCACGATCGTTTCGACCTCTTCGATCTGCTTTGGCGTCATCGCGTCGAAATGCGTGAAATCGAACCGCAGCGACTTCTCGCTCACGAGCGACCCCGCCTGGCGGACATGCCCGCCCAGAACCCTGCCGAGCGCCTCGTGGAGAAGATGCGTCGCCGTATGGTTCTTCCGGATCGCGTCGCGCCGGTCGACGTTGACCGAACCGCTGACTGTCTCCCCCGTCCGAAGCACCCCGTCGAGCACCTTCACCTTGTGAACGGTAAGCGACCCGTGCTGAACGACCGTATCGACGACCTCCAGTACGGAATTCGGACCGTTGAGAAAGCCCGTATCGCCGATCTGTCCGCCCTTTTCGGCATAGAAAACGGTCTTTTTGAGGACGATTTCGCCCTTCATGCCCTTCTCGAGGGAATCGAGCCGTTCTCCCTTGTTCACGATCGCAAGAACGGGGCTCGCAACTTCGGACCGATCGTATCCGAGAAACTCGGTATTGCCTTCGGCGTTCAGGATCCCGGAATAGACATCGCCCGTGAATTCGCTCTTGACGTGCTTGCTCGACGCCCTCGCCCTCGCTCGTTGTTCTTCCATCGCGCGATCAAAACCGGGCTTATCGACCGTCATCGACTGTTCCTGCGCGATTTCGAGCGTCAGTTCGAACGGGAAGCCGTAGGTATCGTAGAGTTCAAACGCGACATCGCCGGGAATTTCGTTTCTGCCCTGTCCGCGCAGAGCCGAGATCTCGGCGTCGAGGAGTTCCGTCCCCTGCTGGAGCGTACGAAGGAAACGCTTCTCCTCGACATCGATAATCTGCTCGATCGTCATCCGGTTGTCACACAGCTCGACGTACGGGTCTTGCATGATGGAAATGACATCCGGAAGGAAGTCGAGGAGAAACGGGCGGTCGAAACCTATGAGCTTGCCATAGCGGGCCGCGCGGCGAAGGAGCCGTCGCAGGACATACCCCTGTCCGTCGTTGGCGGGAAGAATGCCGTCCGCGATCATGAAGGCCACGGAACGAAGATGGTCGGAAATCACGCGCGCGGCGAGATCGGATTTCTGACTCGCTCCATAGACGATTCCGGCCGAGGAACAGACATGATCGATGATCGGACGGAAGAGATCGGTCTCGAAATCCGTCCGCACGCCCTGAACGATCGACGTCAGACGCTCGAGTCCCATCCCGGTGTCGATGTTGTTCTTCGGCAACGGGAGCAACGTCCCGTCCTTCTGGAGATCGAACTGCGTGAAGACGAGGTTCCATATCTCGAGATACCGGTCGCAGTTGCAACCCACCCTGCATTCCGGCCTGCCGCACGAAAAGGACGGTCCCTGGTCATACAGGATCTCGGAACACGGACCGCAAGGCCCCTGATTTCCCATGAACCAGAAGTTCTCGTTCTTGTCGAAGCGGTAAATCCGCTCGTCCGGAAGACCGACCGTATTCCGCCAGACCGAGTACGCTTCCTCGTCGTCCTTGTAGATAGTCGCATACAGCCTCGAACCGTCGAGACCGATGACATCCGTCAGAAACTCCCACGCCCAGGTGATGGCTTCGTATTTGAAGTAATCACCCCAGCTGAAATTTCCGAGCATCTCGAAGAACGTATGATGTCTCGCGGTGCGCCCCACATTGTCGATATCGTTCGTCCGGACGCACTTTTGCGACGTGACGGCCCGGGTGACCTCGGGTTTCATGATGCCGAGGTAATACGGCTTGAACGGCACCATCCCTGCAATGGTGAAAAGAAGCGTCGGGTCGTCCGGAATCAGGGAAAAGCTCGGGTAGTGGCGGCTTCCCCTGGAAACCCAGAAATCGATGAATTCCCTGCGGATCTCTTTCCCGGTTCTCCACTTCATGGTCCCACGCTCCCTCATTCAGTCGCCCGCCGGATCAGCGATCGGCGAGTCTCCCGCGCGCGTTCGAGCGCGTCCGCAGCGTCAACGGAAAAAACGCCGTCCCTGTACGCCCATTTCCCGTCGACCATTGTACCCTTCACATCGCGGCTCGAACCGGAATAGACGATAAATTCCGCAAGATTCGTCTCGTCCGCGCCGATGTACCTCGGCGAATCCAGGTCGAACAGAGCGAAGTCGGCCGTCCACCCTTCGCTGATCAGGCCCGTATTCTCAAACCCGAGCGCCTGATACCCTGCGAGAGTCGCGGCGCGCAAGACGTCCCACGCGCGGGATTCCGTCGGGTCGAGCGTTTGTCCCTTGTGAACGAGCGATGCGAAACGCGCTTCATCCAGCATGTCGAGCCTGTTGTTGCTCGCGGCGCCATCCGTTCCGAGCGCGACCGAAACGCCCCGTTCCCGGATTTCTTTCCAGGGAAAAACGCCGCTCCCGAGCTTCAGATTGCTCTTCGGGTTGTGGACAATCGTCACGGATTTCGGAAGGACCGCGGCCGTCTCGGGCGGAAGCCACACGCAATGGGCGAGAATCAGCCCCGGAGCTTCGAGAAGCCCGGACTTTTCGAGATACTCCGTCGGCGTCATTGCGAGGTCGTTCTTCAGATAGTCCAGTTCCCATTTCGTTTCGAGAAAGTGCGTGTGCACATGAATGCCGCGCTCTTTCGCAATCCCGGTTACGTCCTGCAGAAAGCCGAGCGTGACCGTGTACGGAGCGTGGGGGCCAAGCTGCACGGTCACACGTCCGTTTTTGCCGTGCCACTGATCGAAGAGCGACAGATTTTCGTCAAGGCGCTTCCGATCATCCTGCATCAGTCCGCGACACAGGCCGCATCGCATTCCGATCTCCTGCGACGCACGGGCCACTTCGGACATTTCAAAGTACATGTCCGCGAAACAGCCGACTCCGCAAGAGACCATCTCAATCATGGCCGCCATCGTCCCCCAATAGATGTCCTCCGGGGTCAGGTGCGCTTCCAGCGGCCAGATCCGTTCCTTCAGCCACTCCATCAGCGGCTTCTCTTCCCCGAGCCCACGCAGAAGCGTCATCGCGGCGTGCGTGTGGCAATTGACGAACGCCGGCAGGAGCGCTGTCGTCCCCTTGCCGTCAATCGTCTCGTCCGCGTCGGGAAGCGTTCGGGGAGCGGCTATCTTCCCAATCCGGTTTCCCTCGACGAGAATGTCTCCCCGTCTCGACCGCTCGGTCGAGCAATCGAGGTAGAAGACATCGCGGAACAACAGCGTCATTTCACTCCTGCCATCCCTTCATATACGCCTCCTGCTCCGGCAGAAGGGTTTCGAGGGAGATTCCCGACGCTTCGAGCTTGGCGCGCATGACGGCGAGGTCGAGATCCTCCGGAACATCGTAGACCCCGGGCTTCAGCGAGTGCCGCGAAATGTACAGCGCGGACTCGAGCTGCATCCCGAAACTCAGATCCATGATCTCGATCGGATGGCCGTCGCCGCAGGCAAGGTTGACGAGCCGTCCCTCGCCGAGCAGGAAGACGCTCTTCCCGTTGCGGAGGCGGTAGGCTTCAACGTTATCGCGTATCGTTTCGACGTTTTCGGACAACTCGCACAGATCGGGCTTCCATACTTCGACGTCGAAATGTCCCGCATTCGCGAGAACCGCTCCGTTCTTCATCTTCGCGATGTGCTCTCCGCGTATGACCTTGCGGTTCCCCGTCAATGTCAGGAACATATCTCCGATCGGCGCCGCCTGCTCCATAGTCATCACCTCGCAGCCGTCCATCAACGCCTCGAACGCGCGATGAGGATCCAGCTCCGTCACGACGACACGGGCTCCGAGCGCCTTCGCCCTCAGGGCGACACCGCGTCCGCACCAGCCGTATCCCGCGACCACCACAATTTTGCCCGCGACGAGCATGTTCGTGGTTCGCATGATGCCGTCCCATACGGACTGTCCTGTTCCATACCGGTTGTCGAAGAGATACTTGCTCTTGGCGTCGTTCACCGAGATCATCGGGAATGCGAGGACGCCGTCCTTCGTCATCGCCTTCAGGCGCTTGACTCCCGTCGTCGTCTCCTCGGAACCGCCGAGGATCTTCGGCAGCTTTTCCTTGTAGTCCGTGTGGATCGTCGCAACCAGATCAGCGCCGTCGTCGACAATGATATCGAGATCGTGCCGCAGCACGGCGTGAAGATTCCCGAAGTATTCGTCCGTCGTCATCCCGTGACGGCTGTATACCTCCATCCCTTCCGCGCGAAGCGCCTCGCAGACGTCATCCTGCGTGGACAGCGGATTGCTTCCCGCTGCGACAACCGTGGCGCCGAGTTTTCGAAGCGTTTCGAGAAGGCATGCCGTTTTCGCCTCGAGGTGAAGACACGCGCCGATACTGTGTCCCTTGAAGGGCTGTTCGTCCTGATACCGCGCGAGAAGGCTCTGAAGCACCGGCATGAACTGCCACGCCCACTCTATCTTGTACCGTCCCCGCTTTGCGAGTTCCATGTCGATCGTCGTATTTTCCTTCATTTCCCTCATCAATCCTTCCATCGAAAAATCAGGGATTTATCATATCATCGAACGTCGAAAGCGAGGCGAAAAAAGGAGGTCTCGCGACGCCGCGTTCGGTGACGATAGCGGTGATGCAGTCCGCCGGAGTTACATCGAAGGCGGGGTTCCAGACCGGGAAATCGCGCCGCAGGATCTTCGCGCCGAAGCATTCTCGCACCTCATCGGGGTTGCGTTCTTCGATCGGAATGGACCGTCCTCCCGGACACTTCATGTCGACCGTCGTCCAGGGGGCGACGACGTAAAACGGAACGTCGAAATGACGGGCGACGAGGGCCAGCGTATACGTTCCGATCTTGTTCGCCGTGTCGCCGTTCGCCGCGATCCGGTCCGCACCGACGAGAACGGCATCCACGCGCTCTCTCGAAAAGACTGCGGCAGCCATTCCTTCGCACACCACCGTCACGTCAATTCCGTCTTCAAGCAGCTCCCAGGCGGTCAAACGCGATCCCTGAAGCAAGGGGCGCGTTTCGTCCGCAAACACGCGGATCATCTTTCCCGAGCGAAATGCGGCCCGCATCACGCCGAGCGCGGTGCCGAAACCTCCCGTGGCGAGAGCCCCAGCGTTGCAGTGCGTATACACCGTGGAATTCTGCGGAAGCAAAGCCTGTCCGAAAAAACCCATCGTCTCGTTGGCTGCGATATCAGCCGAACGAATCGCGTGGGCTTCAGTGAGAAGTCTTTCCCGAAGCGGAACGCCGGACAAACCGGCGACAATCGAGCGCATTCGGGCAAGCGCATGAAAGAGGTTGACCGCGGTGGGGCGGGTAAGGGAAAGGCGATCGATCGCCGCAATCGCATCCCGTTTCGTTGTCGCATCGAGGACGACTCCATACGCGGCGGCTATGCCGATAGCAGGGGCGCCCCTGACCGCGAGCGTCTCGATCGCGATCGCGACATCTTCGGCGCAACGGCAATCGAGGAACGAGACATCAAGAGGCAGCTTGCGCTGGTCAAGAAGCCGCAGACAATCATCATTCCATTCGATGGCTTCGGGACGAGTCATTTCGGGGGAAGACCTACGCGTCAGGTACCGTGCGCGGATCGGTGGCCGCAGGAACATCTCCGTCGACAAATCGCAATATGATTCTTTCTCCGGAGCGGATTTCCGAAAGGGCGCGAAGACGTCGATGGTCCTCGGTTTCGCAGATGCAATACCCCCGGGAAAGAACTCCGAGAGGGGAAAGAGAGAGAAGCGTGGCATGCATCACGGAAAGACGCGAATGTTCTCTCGCAACCACGCGTTCGATCCGCGAATCGAGAAGGGAGATACGTGACTGAAGGGTCTGGGATTGTTCCCGGAGACGGCTCTCGTACATATCGCGCAATCTCCCGGAAAGGCGTTCGAGACGATGGGTCTGTCGCTGACAGACCATTTGCGTATGGCTCGTTGCAAGCCGCATCGTCCGCGCAAGTGACGAACGGATCTCCTGAATGTCGGGGAAAAGAATCTCCGCGGCAGCGGAAGGAGTCGCTCCTGCGACATCGGCGGCCATGTCCGCAAGAGACACATCAACATCATGCCCGAGTCCCGTGATGACCGGAAGTCTTGAGGCCCGCACAGCTCGAACTATATTTTCGTCGTCGAACGGATTCATATCATCCCGGCTCCCGCCGCCCCGTACGAGAAGCACCGCCTCCGCGTTTTCGACGAGGTTCGCCCGGTAAATTCCTTCCGGAACGGAACTCGCCGCTTCGTACCCCTGAACCGTCACCGGGACGATAATCAATTCGCAACAGGGGTAGCGTTTTGCGGCGACTCGAATGACATCATGAACCGCAGCGCCCGTCGGGGACGTGACCACGACGACGCGAGCGGGATATTCGGGCAGCGGACGTTTCAAATCGGGAGAAAAAAGACCTTCACTCTGAAGTCTCCGCTTCAACTCTTCTCTTGCGCGGGCCGCAGCACCCGCGCCGACCGGAGAGAGGCGTCGCGCATAAATCTGGTAGACTCCGCGCTGTCCATACACGGCCACTCTACCTTCCGCGATCACCTCATCGCCGGGTCGGGGCCATAAGGGGACACGCTGGGCATCCGACTTGAAAAGAACGCACGCGATCCGGCTTTCCTCGCCGCCGAGAGCAAAAAAAACGTTCCCGCTGCCGTGACGGGTCATCTCGATGATTTCGCCGCGAACGGCCAGATTCTGAAAAGAAGGTTCTCCCGTGAAGACGGAACTGATTCGATCCGTCAGCTGGTCAACAGTCAGAACCAGATACGTCACCCGCTTCATGTGCTTCCGGCTCCGGAACGGGGGGCAAAGCCCGGACTATCTTTCCGAGAACGCCGTTCACGAACTTGCCCGAATCGTCCGTTCCGAACGCCTTCGCCAGCTCGACCGCTTCGGATATCGCAACAGGAACAGGAGTCAGGCGGCCAAGGACGCCTTCATAGAGAGCCAGCCTGACGGCGATTCGATCGACAGCCACCATTCGCTCGGGTCGCCATCCGGTCAAGTGCTCGCGTATGAGACCGTCGATCTCCATCCGTTCCCCGAAAGTTCCGCGAACAAGACGAACCGCATAGGCGAAGACGTCCTCATCTTCTCCTTCAGACGGGAAACATTCGATCGCAGCATCCACGTCCTCGGATCTTCGGATATCCAGCGAATACAACATCTGCAAAGCGATCTCACGCGACCGCCGACGTTTTTGCGGCAGAAAGGCTTTGGACACCTCGTTACCTTCCGATCCGCTTCTCTATCATCCTGACATACTCCCGGCCCTTTTCCGAAAAAAGAGCACGGGAAGCGCCGAAAGCGAGAACACCGACAATACCGGCAAGCAAAAACCATTTCAGCCCCATGATGAAAAGGGCCGCAACAGCGAATCCGATAACGCCCCAAAGGATCGGGCGGTTTACGAGAACACTGGAAATCAGCGAATGAACGGAGACATTCTCCTGTTCGATCCAGGTAATTCTCGTGGACAACCCGAGCCGTCGGATCGCTTCGACGACCTTTTCCTGAACGACCTTGTGGTCAAGAGGACTCGAATCTTCCGGACAGCCGATTCCAACAAAAAGCGTACTCTCGGCTGGAGACAGCGTCACGTGATGACACGTAAAGGGCTCCTTGAGAAAGGCGCCGATATATCGTGCGAGGCCGTCGCGGGAGAGCGAAATCTTTCCTAATTCCGTCTTGCGCCAGAAATAGTACATTCAATCACCCCAGACTGAAAGGGCCGGCTCACGACGAACCGGCCCCATTTCGTTTCCGAATCTCCAGCCCTCGATCAGTACTGATCGATCTCGGGTGAAACCGGGCCGCCTGACGGTTCCTGTTCTTCGGCGAATTCCTTGTCCAGAGGCTTTTGAACCGGGGCCGCCTCGGTCTTTTTCCCCTCGAAATAGACCCCCTGGACGTTTATGTTCACGGCTTTCACGGCGTAGCCCGTGTACTGCTCCAGATTGGACTTGACCGATTCCTGAACATCCCACGCAACATCCGGGATTCTGAGGCCATACTTGATAAGGATGAACACATCCACCGTTATGATCGGCGGCTTGCCGTCCTCGACGGCGACACGAATGCCGTCGCTCGCCTTTCTCCCGATTCCGAGTTTCGACGCTATTCCGGGATTTGCGGGCTGGACTCCGGGTACTGTCAAAAGAGTCTTTTTCGCAAGCTCCACAATGACATCTTCCGCAATGTGAACCGTGCCCTGAACCGCGCCGCCGGAAACCGGCGCCGAATCCACCTCCGGCTCCGTTTCCGTCTCAATCACGTTTTCCTGATCGCCAACCTCGTCGATCACGCTCTGTTCCTCGCGTTTTTCGTTGAACTCGTCCATTGTTGCGCCTCCCTTCAGCTAGTCGTCCTTGCGTTGTTCGAATTCACCACCGCAACCGGGGCATTGAAGCTTCTCTTCTTCTTCATACTCCGCGGGCTGATAATAAAACACATGCCCGCATGAAGGACACGTAACGGAGACGTACGTTTCGTCGAATTCTTCCTCGTCGTCTTCGTCATTCTCCTGACAGTTTTCGCACGTGCACTCATCGGATCCGTCGCAGACCGCATCGCGCAACTCGGTCACTTCATCGTCGAGAGCGTCAAGGTCGTCGGAAAGGCCGTCAACCATATCCTGCTGCTCTTCAAGGATTTCGGCGTGCTCGTCCAGCTCGACGGCCACCTCGTTCAGCGCATCGACAACCGCCAGAAAAATACGCTTCGTCGCTTCGTCCTTCAAATCCACGCCGTCAAGAAGACCCTTCAAATACGCAACCTTTTCTTTAGTGCTCATCATAATCCCAGCCTTTCCGTTATTTCTTCGCGCGTTCGATATACGCACCCGTGCGGGTATCCACAATAATCGAATCTCCCGAGTTGACGAAAATCGGAACGTTGACGCTCAATCCGGTGCTGCACTTCGCGGGTTTCCCGCTGCCGGAAACCGTATCTCCCTTGTAGCCGGGAGGCGTATCCGCGACGACAAGCTCGACGCTCTTCGGCAGTTCTATTCCCATAATCTTGCCTTCGAATTCTTCGAGCTGTACTTCAAGGTTCTCAGAAAGATAATACACTATATCTCCAAGAACGTCTCTGGGTATTTCCATTTGATTGTACGTGGAAAGATCCATAAAGAAGTACGTATCGCCTTCTCTATAGAGATATTGCGCGGGTTTTTCTTCAAACATAATACGCTCGAAACGATCTCCCGACCGGAACGTATTCTCAACAATCGATCCGTTTTCGAGATTCTTGAGCTTCGTCTGGACGCGGGCTCCGCCGCGCCCCATCTTGTGATGCTGGAACTCGACAATTTGCCAGATGCCGTCCTGCCATTTGACTTTCAACCCCACATAAAAATCCGTCGTATCGACAACAACGCCCATTACTAAAGCCTCCCGACTCAAGGACACGCAGTCCAAACGTATACGTACAAGGATATCGCAAAACTCTCGCAGAAGCAAAGCAAAAGCGGGGAAAATTGCACATTTCCCCGCTTTTGCCCATAGATCAAAGGAATCTACTTGAGAATCGTCTTCTCGATGGAAATATCCGGCGTATGGAGAATATACGGAACGACGATCATCGCCAACTCCGACTTGATATTTTTCGACGTCCGAGCCGTGAAGAACTGGCCGAGGAACGGGATGTCGCTCAAAACGGGGATTTTTGACACTTCTTTCGTTTTCTGGTCCTTGAAAAGTCCGCCAACGACGAACGGTTCCCCGTCGCGAACGCGCACCATCGTATCGACTTCCCGGTTCGTAGTCTGCGGAAACTCTTCCTTGTTCGCGCCGACGTACGTCCCGATGATTTCGCCCGTGGATATCTTGAGTTTCACGGTGACGATCCCGTCGCGGCCTATGGTCGGCAGGAACTCGAGTTTCGGCCCGACTTCCTTCTCGCTCCAGGTCGGGTTTCCGGCCTGATCCCGCTGTGAAACGTACGGATAGTTCTCCGTCAGCTTGATCGTGGCCTTCTGGCCGTCGAGCGTGATGACCGAAGGATCGGCGATGACCTTTCCCTTGTTGTCGTTGACGAGCGCGACGATCCCCGCATCGAGAAGCTTCAGCGTCCCGGCGGCGACGTTCTTCATGTCCGTCACCAGCGTCCCGGGACGGTTCTCGGGCGTCGTATAGGCGTCATCCTTGTTGATGTAGCTGCTGCCTATATTCAGTCCGCCCTTGCTGTAGCTCAGCCACCAGTGGTTGTAGACGGCGTCCAGCATCGTCTCGAAGTCTTTCGTGGCCTTATCGCTGATTTCAACGATACGCGCCTGAAGCATAACCTGTCGTCCGGGATGATCGAGACGCTGCAAAAGCGAATCCACCTCATCGAGCTGGTCGATCCGTCCGGTGACGTAGAGCGTCTTCAGCCGGTCGTCCGCGATGACCTTCGTAACGCCGGTCAGTCCCTGTAGGATCCCGCCAAGCTGCTTCAGATCCGCGTACGCGATATGGTACGATCTCGTTCCCTCACGACCGACGACCTTGGCGATGCTGTCGGCGGTTCCGACAATAATCGTCTTCCCCATGATCGCATAGGTCACGTCGTACATCTTCATGATGTAGGAAAAAGCCTGATTCAACGGAACCTGGTTCAGGGACATGGTGACGAGGGAATTCGGCACCGATGGATCGGAAATGACGTTCATGCCGATATACTTGCCGAACAACCGGAAGACATCGCGAAGCTCCACGTCGCGAAGGTCGAGCGTGATCGGCATGGTCTTCGTGAACGGATCGCCCGTATCCACCTTCGGGACGGGACGCACTGCGAGCTGCTCCTGTCCTGCAAGGCGCGCCGCCTGATCCGCGGTGACGAGCGTCATGAGGTACTGGTTCGCCGGAGCGGTTCCCCGAACCTCCAGGATCTTCATGCTCTGCATCACGTTGACGGTCATGACGAGAGCCCCTTTATCCTGACTCAGCACTATCTGCTTCGCAAGCGGGAAATCCATTTCCTTCTTCCAAAAGAGTGACGCCACCCTGGCGCCGGGAATGCGGAACACCATCGCCGAAGGCGTCGAAGACAGCAACTCGGGGGCGTTGATCGCGTCCCCCTTCAGATCGATGACAAGCGTCGTATCTCCGACCTGTCTGCAATTGACTCCGGAAATTTTCCGCAAGGCGGACAACTCTTTTTCGTCAAAGGCGGGAACAGCCTCTATCATCGACACGGTCAGAAACAGGGCAAATCCGGCGGTTACGAGAAGTGCGCAAAAAAGCGGGAACCAACGAGTTCGCATAAGCCTTCCTCCTACTTTCCCGGTCTAAGATCGAGCCGTTTTCCGGACCAGACGACCCTGACGCCGTTAGCGGAAACGGACACCACACGCCCCTTCGTTCCGCCGAAGCGATAGCCCGGCCGAACGACAATGCCCGTTCCTTCTCCTTCGATATCCATAACCGCTGTCGTCTCCCCGTTCACGGTCATCAGCGCCTTGACGAACATGATCGGCGGGATCACTTCCGGAGGAGGCATTTTCTGGTCCTTGAGCAGGACATTCACCGAATCCGTTCTGCTGCGCGCCTGCAGGAATGGCTCCTTTGTCTCGTCAATGATCCTTCCGGATATGAGCGTGCTCGTCTTTCTGGCTTCCAGCGACGCGCGGAACTGCGCGATCATATCGTTCAGCCTCTTCTCGTCCAGCGCCGCCGCGTCGGTCGAAGGCGGAACGGGAAGGCTGCGCGGACGCGACATGTCGACAAGCTGCTTGAATACATACCCCGACCAGACCGCTCCCGCAAAGAACAGCGTCGTTACGACGAGACGCAACCAGCGATATCCTCCCTCGCCGTTCGCAAGGTTCCTCCAGAATTCGCGAATTACCGTTCCCCAACCGGCTCGTTCATCCATATCGTTCGCTCCCTATTTCCCGATAACCGATTCAAGGATGACGGATCCCTTGACCGCAAGATCCTCAGCTCCCTGCATCGTCACTGAGGAAACGCGAACCGCGACGTTGAGACTTCTCCAGTCCGACAGCGTGGGAACAAACGCCAGATACGGCCCCTCGAAATTGATCTCGACGGCGCTTCGTCCGCCGGCAACCGTCACAGGGCGAATGATATTGCTCTTTATCCCGTTCTTTTCCATCTCTTTCTGGACGAGCGAATAAAAGTCCACCTCGTTCGCCGGAATGCCGAGCTGGTACGTCTCAAGCTCCGCGAGCGCCTTCTTGAAGACCGAAATCTGCCGGGTCTGTTCGAGAGCCGTCCTTTCGAGAACCGCCCTCTGTTGTGTCAGCGTCTCTATCGAGCGGCGCAATTCCATAATGGTCTTCCCGAACTGGTATTCCCCATAAATCAGCGCTCCGGCGAAGAGAAACAACAAAAACAGCAGAAACGAAGACTTCGATTTCGTCGTCATTTTTTCTCGCCCGCCTTGCCGATGGATTCAATCGCGCCGACCGTGCATGAAAGCGAAAAATCTACAACCGCCGCTCCGTCCAGCTTCGTACGCTTCGTCACGGGGAATGCAACATTCGGTACAACGCCCGTATCGATCAAACCGCGGGCGAAAACGACGATATCGTTTTCATTGTACGAGAATCCCTTCAATTCCGCACTCCCCTGCTTTTGCGCCGCCGACGAGAGCCACACGCCCTTCGGCAACGCCTTCTCGACAGCCTCGAGAAACTCGAGCGTCGGCAATTCTTCGCGCAGGAGAGAGAGCGCGTTGCCGTACATCTTCTCCTGGAGCGAAAGACGCGCTATTTCGTTCGAGAGACGCCGATTCTGCGCCGTCAGCATCGCAATATCGTCGCTCAGGCGCGAAACCTCCGCCTGAAGCGAACGGCTCGTCAAATAGCCGTACACGAACGTTGTCCCGGACACGGCGACGAACGCGAGAAAAATCACCGTCACAATGATCAGCGCGAAATTGACGCCGTTCTTTTTCTGTTCGATCAGCTCGCGGGGGCGAAGATCGATTTTTATTTTCATGAAAGATCCCTCAGCGCCAAGCCGAGCGCTCCAAGCCAGAGCGACGGGTTTTCGGGCTTTCCGGGGATGCCCCACGCGTCCCAGGGATCCACGGCGATGACCGGAATGCCGCCCGCGGTCGAAAGCGCCGTCCGCAGCGGTTCGGATTCCTCCATCCACCCCGAAACCGCAATCGTTCCGCACGACGTCTCACGGTACTGATTCCGGGCGAACATGACGGTGTTTGTCACCTCGCGCACCAGCGGGAGGAGAACATCCTCGCTCGTTTCGGAAGCAAGAACGTCCGGGAGCTCGACCTGAGCCGTTCGGTACAAAATACCGTTATCCTTGAACCCGAGGACGATATTCGTCACCTCGCGATCCGGGAAGACCGTCACAAAGCTGCCCGGCAAGGCGGAAACCGGGCCGGCGGCGGCGCGGAACATCGCAATATTGACCGGTTCGATGGCGGAAACCTCGATTCCGACCTCCTGGCATATACGAAGAATCGTTTCGATCGGCTTCATCTTGCACGTAGCGACCAGAACCGTCATCTGCCCGGCCTGTTGCGTCGAAACCGGCGGCAGATCCACGGATGAAACGTCTACGGCGGCGTCCGCGTACGGGAACGGAAAATACTTCTCAAAATCCCATTTCAGCGCCTCGCGCGCGTCATCCATCGGCATTTCGGGAAGATCGACAAGACGGATCATCACATCCCGCGAGGGAAGCCCCAGGGCGACGGGACACCCAAAAGAGCCGCCCGCGTTGAAAAGCAGCGACTTGAGCCCCTCCTGCAACGCCTTGAGATCCGCAAGAGAATCACGGCGAATCGCTCCCGCCGCAAGGAAGGATGCGTTTTTTTTCAATTTGAGGGACGAAACGCCGCCCTCCAGCTCGACAAAGCGGAACGCATCGCTTTGAAGCGAAAGTCCTGCGTAATGCTTCTTGTGGAACAAGCCTCGCGCCATCACACCACCAGCTTCCGGAGGAATAAGAATCCGTTACGCAACGCAAGGGAAAAGTCAGATATCAAAAAGACGCCGGTTGCATCTGAACCAGAACACTTTCGCCGAAAAGGAGCAGCACCCCTTGTTGTTTATATTTTTTATAGAAGTCAATAATATTCACATCGTTACCCTGCGCATCCAGAAATTTCGTATCCGCGTCCCATGGAAATGTCTTTTCGCCCGAGCCTGTCCGAAGTCGAACGACCGGCGGAGTCTTTGTCAGCGCGATGAGAAAGCCGGAAAGGTTGTCGAAAGAGACGTTCTTCGGCGCCGCCTCAGAGCAACAGGCAAAACCACACGCAAAAATCAACGAAATCGCACATAACAAAAATGGAAACGAACTCTTTCTCATGGTTTCCATTCCCTCCAGTATGCGGGTCTTGCGGATTTGCTGTCAATCTGGTTATTATTGTCCATTATATGCGACGGAACATCCAGAACCAATAGATTTCCCGAAAGCGTAGCCTTGCCCAATCCGGAAGGCAAGGCCGATGCGCCCGGGTATCGGGTGACGCCCGCGTACACCTTTCCGCCGGATATTGTGATTCCGCTGATCCGTGTGGCGTCAAGCGTTATTCGCTTGACGGAGTTTTCTTTCGTCCATCCTCCCAGACCGTTGTCCGCCTCGACGATGTAGAGATTGCTGTCGCCGACCTCGCAGTTATCGGTCGAAGGAACATACGTTGCGATGAAAAGATACCCGCGATACAGAACCGTCGGCGTCGTTACGACTTCGTTCGCGTCGAGCGGAAGAGACCAGCCGTTCGATGCCGACGCCTGAGAGTCCTGGTCCATCGTCAGGCTCTCAAGATCCGCGAACGTCCAGGTGTTGCTCCCGGCGGCGTCCCTGTTGAACGCAACGATATAACTTCGTCCGGTCTGCCCCCCAAAGAGGCCGTCCGGGTCTCCGGTTCCCCAGAAAAGCCATTTCTGATTTTTGATGGAACCGATTTCGACGGCATAGGGAATTCCGAGGACAATATCAACGTCGTTCACCTTTCCGGGCGTAAACACTCTGTTGAGCGACCAGGTTGCGGGATCGATGTTTGATGTATCGCCTTCAAAAACGGCTCCGTTATCGTCCCCCGCATAGAAATATCGCATCCGGAGAGCCGCCGGGCCGGATTCGACCGTCAACGGAGCAATGGCCATTCCGAGCGACGAATGCGTCATCTCCCGTAGCCGCGACCCGTCGGCCAGATTCAGGATATATATGGCCTTTCCGCCCCCGTCGGCTTCGTCCTGCGTATTGCCGGGCGAATACTGCGCTCCCGCCCCGAACAAAGTGATCCACTTGACGCCCGATTCAAGAACGACATTCCCTACGAACGGCGTGCTCACAGTCAAACGCAGCTTTCCCGGAACATTCGCATTCGACGAAGCGCTTGTCGAGAGCACCGAACTTGTCGCGGCGGCAGCCGGATTTCCCCGCCAGTGAATAAACGTCTGCTCGTTCGCGGGGCGTACGGCCATGGTCCGATCATCGTAATAATTGTTCTCGGCCGCCCAGAGAAACTGCGGCTTCGCCGAGTCGGTCACATCGAGCGCATACAACCCCGCCCCAGCTCTGCCGAGGCACCCCACCAACACCGTTTTGTACGAGCCTCCTATCAGAACGTCTTCGGCGATAAGCGGACCGTCCAACAGGTATCTCGGGGTGGATGTCGCATCGTTCGCGACCCACACATTGCTCGGGTTGATTTTCGTTCCCAGAAGCCTGCGAAAATCGAGAACGTTCGGCGGGATAAACGCCCACTCCTCGAACCCCGTTGCCGCATTCAAGGCATGCAACATTCCGTCATTCGCATGCATGTAAACGATCGGCGTGCGTGCGGAATGGGACGTCTTGAAGGTTTTGTACTCCGCGTCGGTCAGAAGACTCCGCGGGGCACCGACAGCTGCAAGGCCGACATGGTATGGGTCGCCCAGTTTCCACCGGGTTCCTTCATTCCATACGTTCTCGCCCCGAACCCATTCGATGAACTGCGAAAATTTCGCGTCGCTCAGATCGGCGCTTGAGATCGCGCCGGCGACAAGAGGGCGGAGCTTTTCGGCATCCGCGCCGGAAGAGCCGCTCTGAAACAGTTTCAGGTTGCTTCCGGAAAGTTTGGTCGTTGTTGCGGCGTTCCAGTCAGCCGTAAAAATATTCCGGGAAGAGGCGGTCCGGGCATTCAGCAAAACGCCCGCCTCCCAGTCATGCGGCGTCAGCATGACGTCGCCGGAAATCGTATAGCTGTAAAAGTATCCGGCCCACTGCTGACTTGGTTTCGGTTTGTACCCGGCGGAATACACCTTCCCGACGTCTCCGGCCTTGAGCGGGGGGTTTACGAGCGGAGCGCTGTTCGTGGCCGCGAAATCCTGGATCGTCTTGAAGATTTCGCGAAAGGCGGCAAACAACTCTTCCATATTTTGCGGAAAATACGCACGGGCGGAACTATCTTTTACGCCGTTGTCTCCATAATCCGCCATGTCATTGAGCGTATCCCTCAGATCCGGCAGGTTCTCCGGCTTGATCAACCCGATTACAAGCGTCTTGATTCGTTTCGCCGTATTCCCGCCGACCGAAATCGTCGTGTCATACAGTTTTTTTGTCGCAAGAGCCGTGTTTGCGTAGTTTTCGTACGAATCCTGACCGTCGGTTAATACGATCAACCAGTTATCCTGGCACCAGTTCGTAATCACTCCGCCGGCGGAAAAGAAATGTTTCGCGGAATTTCCCGATCCGTTGAAGATCGAGGACGCCAGCGGCGTCGCCCCGTCAGCTCGGAATTCGGGATTCAAAGCTGTTTCTGTTCCGTCAAACCACTGGCGAATCTTCTCGAGATGCCCGGAAACACTTGTTGTGGACGCGAATGATTCCCGCAACGCCGCCTTCTTCGCATCGGTTCCGTTCCATGTAATCCATTGCTGCATCCACCCCCAGTAAGGGGTATACAACAGGTACCAATCGGCAAAGGTTTGGGTTCCTGCTTTTTCCTGATAATAGCTCGCCAATGCGAGACGTAAGTTGCCGACAAGAGTCGTATCGCCCAATATGCGATACAGGACGTTTTTCAGGACATACAAACGGCTGTCGTTGGGATATTTATATATATAGGAGTGTTTAGTGTCTCGTTTCTGCAGGACAGTACCGCTCCATCTGTATCCTTCCGGAAGCGGGTCTCCGGGATTTACGAACACCCATCCTTGGCCATAACCGACAGCCTTTGTCAAATACCACGGACTCGTCTTGTTGGCCCTCCACCAATCGTATCCCGATGGGAGTTCCGAACCGTCACCTGGGGTAATCGACCTCCATATAGTCTCAGTCACGACTTCATACGAGAAAGAGTTTATATACGAAGCATCGTTCGAGGCAATCTCTCCGCCGGGGATATATCTGAGCAAAGGATGATAGTTGTAATCGATATTGGGATCGTTGTTGTCGGATGTGTTGTTTCCGGGGTTCGAGTCCATCCCGTAATACAGATTCGTTCTGCCGTTTGCCGCGTATGGCTTCGCACCGTCGCCGTATGTCGAACTTTCGATATCCATCCGGAACGTCATCGAGCCGCTGGTGTCGATGAGCAACAGAACGTTCGGCTCGACAGGCTGCGAGAATCCCAACGGATCCGGTTTCGACGCAGAAAAGACGCTGGTTTTCGGGGTAAACGCAGCTTCCGAATTCGTCGAACACATGAAGACAAACGCAATGCCGACGAAGAGCGCTTTGGAAAAAAACGAATGAGACGTTTTCGGTTTTCGGGCTTTCATCGCCATCACTCCTCAGCTCCGTCAGGGAGCGACCAGAATCGCCTGCTCCACACTCTTTGTCAGTTTTTCGTGTGTCGCTTCGCTCCGTATCAGAAACGCTCCGAGTTTCGACGATCCCGGCGTCCCGGCGCCGGGATCGCCTTCAGCCGTATTGGAACTCGCGAACGACTGCCCGCTTCTCAGGCTGCTTCCCTCCTGCACCGTGTAGATTCGGGGCGGTATTCCCGGCTCGAAGGAAAGCGTATCCGTAAACGCGTACGCCAGATCGTAAATCCGAACGACGACGGCAGCCCCGCCGAGATCGTACGAAAGCGGCGCAGCCACGAGCAACTCAGAAAAGGTCGGAGCCGTCACGGAACCAAGGTCGCCGCTTCCCATCTGGGTTGTATACGTCGGCATACGTCCGGAATCGACTTCCGAAAAGATCCAGGTCTTTCCCCGTTCGACGCCGTCGAGCGCGGCGTTCAGGAGTATTTCGTCCTCGGTCTTCATCCTGCTTACGGTCGCCATGTTCTGGATGAAATACAACGAGACGGAAACCATCACGCCTGCGACGAGAAGAACGATCAGCGACAGCGGCAACGCCATCGCGCTGCGTCTTTTCGTTCCGAATCCGCCGGAAAACGCGAATGCGTTCGTCAATTTCGTATCCTCCAGCTGCGCGATACAGCGGCATATCGGTAGTGTTTATCCGGGATGCTCCCGGACCATCCGTCGACAGTTGCGGTGACTTCCTCCGCATGGCGCGTGTTCGCGCGTGCGAGCACCGTCACCTTCAGGACACGATCTCCGGCGGGGTTGAAAGCGCACGACATCCCGACGATACCGGAAACCAGCGGCTGCTCGCCCGCACCCATGAGATCGTCGACAACAAGAGACATGTCGTTCGTGCGCGCCTTTATCTTGGCCGCCCTGACGAAGTGGATCTCGTCGAAGGCGGAAACTTTCTGGGCTATGGCTGACTGAAGGGTTATCGTCTCATTGACCGCATCCCATGCGGTAATCCGGAACGCGGACATGCACCCCGGAAACGACACCCACGCTTTCAAATCGGACGCACTTGTGCTCAACTTGTTCGCCGCGTCAAGCGAACCGTACTTGTTGACTAAAACTTTCGTCGCCGTATTGGAAACGGTGTAATCCAAATTCACTCCGGCGCCGCTTGGGATCGAGTACACGACCCATAATTGCGACGCTTCCGTTTGTGTTGAAATGACATCGTTCGAGGCAAGCTGAAGCGGTCCCTGGAAATTTCTGGGGTCACCCAAATTCGCTACGGGAAGAATCTTCGTTTGTCCGGCGAAAGCTTTTTGGAAATCGTCCTTCGTATTCGGCAACCCAAGCCCCGCGTTCATGACGTATCTCCGGATGACGGCAAGAGCGGATACGCCGCGTTCCTTTGCTTCGTCGACATCCTGGTGAAATTCGTAGCTTTTGAAAATCGACGAAAAGAGTCCCAGAACCGCCGACATGACGATTCCGAGAATGAGAACGGAAATGACGAGTTCGACCAGCGTGAATGCGCGTCGGCCCATCATCGTCCTACTCCTCGGGCCGCGTTTCGGACGAGACGCGGCTCAAACGGCGTTCAAATTCGATCGACGACGCGCCGGTTATTCCCTTCCATGCAACCGTAACCTTCGCCGTGTTCGCGTTTGCGGGTTTCGAGTACGTCACGCTGAATTCCCCGAACGCATCCGAGCTGGAGACCACCGTCGCAAAGGGCTTCGCTTCGAGAAGCTCAAGACCGTTATAGCCCAGGGTCATCGCGCGTTCGCGCTGAACGGTCTGGAGCGCGAGCTTGGATGTCATGAGCGGAACGAGCGCCATTGAGAGAAGGGCTATGGACAGAATAAGCAGCGCGATGACGGTTTCCGTCAGCGCGAACGCGCCTCTTTTCGATTGGGGAACAATGCGTCGGACAAAGCATGATTGTGTCATCATATCCCCCTACGGTTCACCGTCTGGAAGCTGTCGATAAAATCCGAAAACCGGAGCCGGAGGCGTAACGCCTCCAGCTCCGCATTCCCAAAGGTTTCAACGCCCGTTACAAAACGGTTTCAACGAGCGAGAAGCCCCGGTTCATTCAGATCGTCCTAACGTGCGCGCATCCAGACATAAGTATTTCCAGATGTATACTTGTCTATCGATACTCCGATGGTAGCGCCACTATTTCCCAACAAACCGTCAGCAACAGCCATATCCACCAGTTTTTGAGCATAACCGGCATCAGGAGAAACAATCTTTCCCACATACCAAAAAGCACCACCATCACCACTGGCCACAAAATAGCTATTAGCTATCGTTCGATCCATATATTTCTGAAGACGGTCGATAGCGCTGGCGGTAGTCATCGGAGTATTCGGGTTATCCGCGTAGTACATCAACGCGGCAGCTTTCAGGGAACGCAGATCGGATACTATCTTCGTCGCCTCGGCCTTGTCCGTTCCGCTGCCCGCCACCAAGAGCATCGCACCCGCCAGGATGCCGATGATTATGATGACGATCAGGAGTTCCACCAGCGTGAAGCCGCGAGCCTTGCGCATGTTCGCTATCTTTCTCATATATGTCTCCTCCTTGTGTGTTGTATGTCATGACGCCTTTCAGCGGAGTTAAGCTCATATCTGGTGTATGGACAGAGAAAAAGAAGGGGCGTATCCTGC